>JBAWVW010000010.1:0-41426 GCA_037147055.1 Actinomycetes bacterium | reverse complement strand
CCAGTACGCAATCGTTGGGTGAGGCACTGTGGAAAGTAGAAAATGTCCCAACTGCTGCGATCATCGAGAATCAAAACCTGTCCTTTTCCTAAGTCGCAGGGCGTGAGGCTGGTTTAGGAAATCTGCTCCAGTTGCTGGGGTGTAGGGTTCGAGCACGGGATGTCTGCAATCAGTGGGTGCCGTAGGCGGTTTTGTGATGTTTGCTGTTGATGTCTGTGATTTGCCCACTACTGGTGGGTCAACATTTGTTGTGGTTGCTGGTTTGTTTGTGTTGGTGGCGGGTGTGATTATGGCGCGTTGGGTGCGGTCATCTGCTGGCCGGTTGTCGGTTGTGGTGGCTCCGTTGGTGTTGCTTGGTGGTTTAGTGTTGGCGCCGCAAGTGGCTGATCCGTGCGCACCAGCGACAACGACTGTTGCACCAGCGACAACGACGACAGTTGCTGCGACAACACCGACGACGACGGTTGTTGCGTCTACGACGACTGTTCCGTCAGCGACAACGACGACGACGGTTGCGTTGACGTGTGCGATGGGTGGCTCGTGTGCTGTTGGTGATGCAGGTCCTGGTGGCGGCTTCGTGTTTTATGATGCGGGTTCAACTCAGTCGTGGGGCCGTTATTTAGAGGTGGCGTGTGCCGGCTGGCAAAACAACTGTGATGGCAGTTCTGACCCGAAAGCGGCGTGGGGCTGTGAAGGGACTCTGATCTCCGGTGCCGGGGGGATAGCAATCGGGACTGGTGAAGAGAACACGAATCACATTGTGACTGGCTGTCCGACCGCGGGTATCGCAGCCGATCTTGCGGACGATTACAGTCGCAACACGCTCGATGATTGGTTTTTACCATCTCAAGATGAATTCAACGCCCTCTGTAAGTGGGCGTATGGTGACACTGTGAATGCGGTCTGCAACAATCATGGTACGGGTGGTTTGACGTTGAGCTACGGTGGTTTTTCTACTGTTGGTTCTCCTACCGTCTACTACTGGGGTTCCTTTGAGTACAACGACAACCTCGCGTGGTTCCAGGATTTCAACTTCGCCTATCAGTACGACTTCAAGTCGAGCATGCTCTCCGTCCGTCCCGTGCGGGCTTTTTAGCGGTTTATCTATTTAATTTTTCTTGTGTTCTCGCCGCCTTCGGCGGTGCTCTTTTCCTCAACCAAGAAACTAAATCGTGCTGAATCTCCCCATTCGCTGACCGATGAAAGGTAAGTGCAGTCGACGTCGGGCAAGATATAGGGGTGCCAGGAGACATCAGCGGTTCGAGCAATGGGATCAAGCCTCAGATCACCGTGAATATGATGTGGTGCATCCCTGGGGCGGTGGGCGGCAGCGAAGAGTATCTGGTGAGACAACTCTTAGGTTTGCCGGCTGATGTTTTTGACGTAGCGGTGTGTGCGCCGCGCGGATTTGCTGCTGCCCATGACGCAGTCGCTAGTCGCCATCGCATTGTTGAACTGAGTCATGATGCACAGTCGCGCGGTCGGCGGATTTTCAGCGAATCAACTGAACTCTTCGCTCAATCAAAAAATGCGGCCGTTGTTCATCATGGGGGAGGCACAATCCCAGCACGGTATCGCAGTCCGTCTTTGTTAACGATTCATGATCTGCAATATCGCCAGTTCCCACAGTATTTTCGCGCCAGTAAACTGGCGTATCTGAAATATGTCATGCCGCGCTCGGCGCAACGAGCAGATCTCATTGCCGTACCGACTGAGTTCGTTAAGCAAACTGTCATTGAGGCGTACAAGATCGATGCGCAGCGAATAGTCGTTATCCCGCACGGTGTTGAAGGAAGCTTGGGTGTCCACGCCACACCGCAAGATGAGTTGCGCTCTAAATACACACTGGGCACGGGTCCGATTGTGGTGATGCCTGCCATCACCCACCCTCACAAAGGGCATCATTTCGTACTTAATGTTATGAAAAAGTTTTGGGCCAAAGAAGGAATCCGTTTGGTACTCATTGGAGGCGAAGGATTTGCCGAAGAATCGGTACTGCAACGCTTGTCTGACAATGTTTTGTCGCGAGGTGTTTGTAAGTTGGGACGAGTCAGTAATGCTGACCGTGATGGTCTACTGAAAATGGCCGATGCCTTAATTTTTCCCAGTGAATACGAAGGCTTTGGTGCGCCTGTTGTCGAGGCGATGGCTTTGGGCGTGCCGGTTATCAGTAGCGATCAAGCCTGCTTGCCCGAGGTTATTGGCAACGCTGGTCTGGTGCTTGGGTTGGATGAGGAGGCATGGGCAGGGGCGTTGCAGGTAGTACAGGATCAGCGCAGCGAGTTCATTATTCGTGGCTTGGAACGTGCGAAACTTTTCACCTCAGAAATTTCCGGTCAAGCCTTGGCCGCGGCGTATCGCAGGATTATCTCGTGACGATCACTGGGGATTCCTTGAAGATATTGATTCTGTGCCCCCACTTTGCTCCCGACACGGCCCCCACCGGAGTCATCATGGATCGCATTGTTCATGAACTCAGCGAACTGGGTCACGAGATTCACGTCGTCACATCTCTTCCGTGGTATCGCCGCCATCAGATTGACATCGGCTGGGAGAACACCTCATGGCGCAGGCGCACGCAGGTCATGGAATGGGGTTCAGTGGTACGACTCAACCCCTTTGCTGGCTCTGATAAGCGCAACCTTTGGCGCCGTGCTCTTGGCTTCGCTGGATTCTCCGTTCTCGCAGTCGCTGCGGGCATTCGCGCAGGTCGAGGACGACGAGTCAATGTGATCGTTGCAATGTCACCACCATTGACGCTTGGTCTCGGTGCTCGACTCGTGGGAATCTGTCGCCGTGCACCAGTGATTTTCAATATTCAAGATGTCTTTCCCGATGCCGCCATTGAAACCGGAGCGATGACAAACCCGTTCGTTATCGCGATAGCCCGCCTCTTGGAAAAAGTTTCCTATCGCGCAAGTCGTTTGATCACTGTTCTCTCTGACGATCTGCAAACAAATGTATTGGCCAAGATTCCAGCAAGAGATGCTGACAAGGTCGTGGTGATTCCGAACTTCGTTGACACAGAGATGATCCAACCGTTGGATCGCCATACTCCTTATCGATCCGAACTTGGTATTGATGAACGGCAGATCGTGATGTATGCCGGCAATGTAGGTTTCTCCCAATCATTACATCTGCTACTTGACGCAGCGCGCGAGTTACCGGATGTCGCTTTTGTGATCAATGGTGATGGCTCGGCGCGCAAGTCTTTGGAGTCAGAGGCCGTGGGTTTGAAGAATATCTTCTTCGCCGATTTTCAACCTGCTGAGCGCTTGGCTGAGGTATTAGCAACCGCTGATGTCCACGTCGTTCTCCTGCGACAAGGCTTGGGCAAAGTCAGCGTGCCCTCAAAGACGTATTCGATCATGGCTGCTGGAAGACCGATCGTGGCCGCTATTGACGCTGGTACACAGGTCCCCAGACTCATAGAGCAGGCAGATTGCGGGGTGGTCGTACCCCCGGATGACAGTGCGACTTTCGTTGTGGCACTTCAAACAGTCCTCGGTGACACTCAGCGGATGACGGAGATGGGCTACCGAGCACGCGTTTTTGTTGAATCCCAGGCCTCACCCCAAGTGGTGGCTCATCGCTATGTAGACCTGATGAGGGGATTGCAATCTAAGTAGTGACGCAGAAGGGCACTCTGTGGCGGTAGCATTTCTCCCTCGTGGGCAAGGCATCATCATCCAAAAAAGTCGCTCGGTTAGCTCAAAAAGGCAAAGGGCGAAAAGTTCGTTTCCAAGGGGGGACTTTGTTCCCCGCGTTAGTGATAGGTGTGGCACTGGTAGGTGCTGGATTGATTATCTATTCGCGGGAGTCAATTCCTAATCTCAATACGCCACCCACCGTTGAGGATCACTGGCATGCCTCGTACGGTTTTTATGGTTGCGACGCTTGGTTGCCTGATCTTGTCGGTAACAAAGAAGAGCAAAGCGCAGATGGTCAACTCGTCAGCACAGAGTTTAAGCGCACTGGAATTCATAGTCATGAAGATGGGGTCATGCACTGGCACCCTTTTTCGTCTGAGTCCACCGGTCGCAATGCGAAATTGGGTGTCTTCCTCAATGTATACGGCGTCAAGTTGAGTAACAGCAAACTTGTGTTTCCGGCAGATCAAGGTTCGGCGGTCTATGAAGAAGGCAAGACGAAGTGCACCGACAAGGACGGCAAGTCCGTCGACGGAGAACTCGTTGTCTATGCTTTCAATGCATACAACACGCCTAAAGATTTCACTACCTACATCACTAATTTCACAGATGTGCGTATCAAGCAGGATGGCATGGCTTTCGCTATCGTGTTTGCCCCAGCGGGAGAGAACCCAGGACTTCCACCCTCGGCTGTAGCGTTGCCCGAGTTAGGTGCAAAGGACGGCGGCGCAACTGGTCAAACTTCGACCACGATTGCTGGTGCTACGACTGTTCCGGGTGCTACCACAATCGCTGGTGCCTCCACTGTTCCGGATGTCACCGCTGTTCCATCAACTGCAACAACTTCGACTGTTGTCGACACTTCCGAACCGACAACGACAGCCGGCTGATGCGCGCGGTGGTGCTAGTCGGCGGGTTTGGCACTCGTTTACGCCCACTGACATTGACAATGCCTAAGCCGATGTTGCCTGTGGGTCATCGACCTATTGTTGAAAACGTGGTTCGGATGCTCGCCGCTGCTGGCATCAAAGAAGTTGTTCTTGGACTTGGTTTCAAACCTGAACCATTCGTCGAAGCGTTTCCTGATGGTGTGTGTGCGGGGATTCCTCTGCATTATGCGGTGGAGCCCGAACCCCTAGATACTGCAGGGGCGATTCGCTTTGCTGCCGAAAACGCTGGGATCAACGAAACCTTCGTTGTTGTCAATGGAGATGTCCTAACAGACCTTGATGTTTCTACACTGATCGCCTTTCACAAAGATCGTGGCGCCCAAGCCACAATGCATCTCACCCCAGTTGACGATCCTTCCGCTTATGGAGTGGCCGTGATTGACGATCAGGGACGAGTGCAGCGTTTCGTTGAAAAGCCGGCACTGGGAACGGCGCCAAGCAATCTCATTAATGCCGGTACCTATGTTTTAGAACCCTCGGTCCTGCGACGTATTCCGACGGGTCGCAAGGTATCTATTGAACGAGAAATTTTCCCGCTGATCGTTGCAGATGGCGGTCTATATGCCTTGGCGACCGACGATTATTGGATTGATGCAGGTCGTCCAGAACCTTATTTGCGGGCCAATTTGGACATGATTGATGCGGTTCGCCGTTCAGCCTCCGCCCCAGCCATCGAACCTGGTGCCAAAGTTGATCCGTCTGCTCTCATCCGCCACAGTCTGGTATCGGTCGGAGCTCTCGTCGAAGCGGGAGCCAAGATCGAAGATTCAGTCATCTTGTCAGGGGCGATCATTCGCCAAGGTGCAGTCGTTCATGGTTCGATCGTCATGGGTGAAGTCGAAAACGGAGCCTCGATCACCGACACGATGGTGGGTGCAACAGGCAACGTTGCTCCAGGTGTCACACT
This sequence comes from Actinomycetes bacterium, assembly GCA_037147055.1. Taxonomy (GTDB): domain Bacteria; phylum Actinomycetota; class Acidimicrobiia; order Acidimicrobiales; family Ilumatobacteraceae; genus Casp-actino8. The sequence goes on along the minus strand of JBAWVW010000010.1, from coordinate 35,919 downwards.
TGTGCATGCTCTTGTTCCAGATCCAGCTTTACTGTAAGGCGGGATGATGACGCCACCTGCGGGCGTATCTGAGCACATGACTGTGATGGTTGTGGGTGGTGCTGGATTTCTTGGTTCGCATGTGGTGGATCGTTTCTTGGCTGATGGATTAAGTGTCGATGTCGTTGACGATCTCTCGACTGGATCGTTATCAAATTTGTCCTTCGCTCGTTCGTCAGCAACTGAGGGGGCTTTGCGGATCCACACTTTGGATGCAACCATCGCCGAGTTTGCCGAAATCGTTCGCTCAACGCGACCCGATGTGTTGTTCGTGAGTGCGCTGTTAGCTGGGAGTTCTGGTGAAGGTACATCTGCTGTCAAATCTTTTGCGCTGGCTGCTGGCGTTCTCAACGCGGCATTGAAGGCGCGAGTCGGCAAAGTTGTCGTGACGCTTCCAGCTGCAGTCCTGTACGGCGAGGTCGCTGCCCGCGATTTACCGATCAAAGAAGATAGACAGCGCCATCCAGTTGGTATCAACGGGGTCGTTGCATTAGCAATCATTGAACTTCTTGAGATGTACCGTCGTGATCACGGCATTGAATTTACGGTCTTGGGATTAGCAACTATTTATGGTCCTCGCCAGAAGCCACAAAATAATGTTGTCTCGCGATTCATTCATGCGCACCATTCTTCGGAGTCGCCAGTGATCCATGGGGATGGAAAACAAACTCGAGATTTTTTGTACGTTGACGATGCTGTTGACGCGGCATCTCGGGCCTGTACGAAAGGCGATGGTTTATTGCTTCATGTGGGAAGTGGGCAACAAACAAGCATCAAAGATCTATGGACATTAATCGGTGAAAACTCCATGGCGACAGTGGATGCCAAAGCGAATCGTGGAGTACAGCGAATGTCGCTCTCAGGATCGCGTGCCAGATTGCATCTTGGGTGGACGCCTTGGACAAGCCTGAGCGATGGGTTGAGCGCTACCACTCAAGCGGCAACAAGGACATAACCTTCAGCGAAAGAGGTCCTCTTGGGGTGGTCGAACAATTTCGCTCATGGATGATTCGCGCATCCACAGAGGATCTAAGCCGCGAATCACTGCCACTGGAACTCCGTTGGATTTCCCCATCACTAATTCGGCGGCACAAGCAACCTCGTCGGCAATACACACCTCGGTCACTTGCATCATGCGTCCAAGGGCATCTGGTGTGCCCCGTAGATCTAATACTGCAGCAACTCCTGCGACACCAATGGCTACATCGGTGAGTCCTTTGCGCCATGGGCGACCAAAAGTGTCCGAGACAATGATCCCAACCGAGACTCCAAGTTTCGCGCGAATGATGTCGCGTATTCGGCGTGCCGAACGATCACTGTCAATGGGTAATAAGGCAGCCCACCCGCGTTCAACGTTTGAGAGATCGATCCCACTGTTGGCACAGATGAAACCATGTTGTGTTTCAGTAATGATCAGGTCACCTCGCCGGCGTACGACGCGTACACCTTCTTGTTCAACTAAAACTTTATGTGAAAGTGGATCGTCGGGGTCGATCTCGACCATGCGTCCCTCGGCTTTGGAGACAATTTTTTGAGTGACAACAAGAACATCACCATCTTGTAGCGGTCCATTAGGAGCATTTCTACAGGCCTCAACAATGACATCGCCGAGTTGGTCCCCAGGGACAATTTCCCCGATACCCATGACCGCCCAGGCGCTGATTCTTTGTTGTGTTGACTCTTGGCTCATGATGTTCTCCTTAACGAACCGCGCCGAGTACGACGCGGGCGAGGGATTGAGTGATCTCTGGCGTTCGCATGATGGTGTCGGTGATGAGACAGCGCAAACCCTCGCGTTCTACTGCAGTTTGTAGATGGGCATCTTGTTCGTCAATGACCAAGGTTCCACATATCCCGGCGTAGAGTCTCGCCACACCGACAACGGATGCTTCATGTCCAAGTTCAGTCAACATTCGATCAGCGGGCCCTTTTAATGCCGCTCCAGCGACGATGGGAGATATCGCCACAACTTGATCGCGCATTGCCATCAGTGTTGAATCAACATCGCACAGCGCGCGAATCGGCCCGAGAGAAACGATGGGGTTAGAGGGAGCGATGATGACGACCTCGGAATCACGCAGGACGGATAAAAACGTCGGCTGCGCAGTTTTCGCTCCGATGAATTCAACACCGGTGACGGGAACACCGTGATGACGTTTCACAAAATATTCCTGAAACGACACTCGCAATCCAGAACCATCTTCAATGATGTCCACCATCGTCGACACAGGATCATCAGACATAGGCATCATCTTCATTGTGATGCCCCAAGCCTGAGCAATCTCGGTTGTGACGTCGCTGAGGGTCGCTCCCTCTGCGAGGCGTGCGGTGCGATAAAGATGTGTGGCCAAGTCGCGGTCCCCGAGATTGAACCAAGTTCCTGCTGCGCTGGAGTTGTCAGGCTTGACTGCCCCGTAGCGCGCCAGGGATTCCATAGCGACCCAGGATTCATGTGCCAAGCCCCAGCCTCTGTGCGGGTCAATAGCGGCGGACACAGTGTAGGTCACGGTGTCTAAGTCAGGAGAAATACGCAGACCGTGCATCATCGTGTCGTCGCCAGTATTGACAACGACGGTGATTTCTTGAGGATCCATTTCGAGAATAAGACCGCGTAAAAAACGGGCTGCGCCGACCCCACCGGCAAGAACTGTGATCACTTTCGACCTACTGAGATGAACGGCATCAATCTGAGCGTAGGTCCTGAGCCGTAGTATGGACTATCTCAGTTGATCTCTCTAGGAGTGTTTTATGCCCCGAGCCTTTATCACCGGCGTTACTGGTCAAGATGGCCAGCACATGGCCGAATTTTTACATTCCAAGGGATATGAGGTCTTTGGCATGGTCAAGGGTCAAAATAACCCTAAAGAGCAGATCATTCGTGAAGAGTTTCCCTATGTGAATATCGTGCCCGGGGATTTGGCAGATCTACCATCGCTCGTTAAAGCCCTTGAAGTGGCCCAGCCCGATGAGGTCTATAACTTGGCTGCCATTTCCTTCGTCGCGCTTTCATGGAATCAGGCTGAACTAACAGCCAATCTGACGGGTACTGGTGTCTTGCGGATGTTGGAGGCTGTGCGTATGGTCGGTGGTCAGACCGATAACAAGATTCGCTTCTATCAGGCCTCGTCATCTGAAATGTTCGGCAAGGTGCGCCAGATTCCGCAGGATGAATTAACTCCGTTTCATCCTCGTTCGCCCTATGGGTGTGCCAAGGTTTTTGGACATGACATCACCGTGAACTATCGCGAAAGTTATGGACTCTGGGCATGTTCAGGAATTTTGTTCAATCACGAGGGTCCCCGCCGTGGTATTGAGTTTGTGACACGCAAGGTCACTAACGCTGCGGCGCGTATCAAACTTGGTTTGCAGGACGAATTAGTACTCGGCAACCTTGATGCCAAGCGAGATTGGGGATACGCCGGAGATTATGTGAAGGCCATGTGGATGATGCTGCAACAAGAGGAACCTGATGACTATGTCATCGCTACCGGTGAAACACATACGATTGAAGAATTAGTTGAGTTGGCTTTTGAGGTTGCAGGCGTCAGCAATTGGCGTTCCTATGTTCGTCAAGATCCAAAGTTTTTCCGACCTGCCGAAGTTGATTTACTCATTGGAGATTCAACGAAGGCTCGGGAGAAGTTGGGTTGGACACCAGAGGTTGACTTCCCAAGTCTCGTGCGCATGATGGTGGAAAATGATCTGCGTCTTGAGTCCCGCAAGGCTCGACGCGACTTAACTGATTAAGCCTCTGACCCGCGATCAGGTTTCAAAGGGTCGATCCGATAATGCGTCACTCAAAGAATCGCTGGTGATGATCGCTCCAGCGACCAGAAGTCTCTGTAGGGACACAACAAAGGTCACCAAAGCGACCAATGAACTAACGACGAGTCCGATTTCGACGCGTAGGTAGAGGTCATCTGATGTCAACCACACGCACAACACAAACGAAGCCATTCCAGCCAGCCAGCCAAGACCAACTCGAGCATGACCGTTGAGAGCAATCACTGCTTGGGCGGTTGCTAGAGCAACCATGTACAGGGCACTTCCGATCGCGAGCATTGTGAGCGAGCGTCTGTCAAGTGCATCGTCGTAAACCAACGCCAGCATGGCTGGTCCGACGGCAAATGAACCGAGTGTGCCGAGAAGTCCCACGGCGACGACAACTTGTATCAAACGACGGAATGCGTTGCGGAACTCATCGAGATCGTTCTGGGCCGCGAGTCGTGCTAACCGTGGCAGCAAGGCGGCCTGCACTGCTTGGAATAAAAACAGAGGAACACGCGAGAGCAGGACGCCGTTTCCGAAAGCCGTCACCTCTTGATTCTGCTGATCGTTTGCCAAAATATTGACGGCTATTGGTCCAGCGTTGACTAAACCAGCACCCATCAGCGAGCCGATCAACAACCAACCCAGATTGGGCGTCACTTCGCTCCACGGAGCAACTGGTCCTTCCTCCGTTTTTAAGCCTCCACGAAGACCGACTATCAAAACTCCGGAAAGTGGTGATAGCGCTACGACCATGGCATAAGCACCAACGTTGGTGATATCAAGTTGCCACAAGACGATACAACCAACAATTCTCACGAAACCATCGGCACCCATGATGATCCCGTATGAGGAGAACCGACCGTGACCTGAGCAAATACCACGCGCTAAATGGGCAGGTGCGTAAGAAATAAAAGCGATGATTAAGGCTGCTGTCACTAAGCCGTAACCCTCAAAGAAATGTTTGGTAGCGATTGAACTAAATCCAGCGAGTAGAGCCACGACAATTCCGGCGATTGCGATGCCGAGCGGCACGATGCGTCCGACAATCGCACGCCCACCCATGCCGAGTGCCCGACGGTGGGCTAGAGCCCGCCCCATTTCTTGTTCAAGAGGTAAAAAGAAACCTGGTGCTAGAACAAACGTGGCGAACCACAGTGCCACGATGGGTTTGAAGTCTTCTTTGCCGAGGGCTTCTTGACCAACCTTAAAAAATGCGTAACTGGAAATACCTGCGACCATCAGTCCGCCGCCGACCGCCAGCGTTCCTTCGGGTAATGGGATCTTGTTATTCTTCGTTGGGATGTCGGTGCTCACGAGATCAATGCCGAGTCAAGGAAATACTGGTAGTTGAGTGCGACGAAGTTCACGGCTCATGATCTTACTCAAGGTGGGGTGACCTGACCGCGTGGGTGACCAAAGTCGGGCCGAGTCCGCTAGTAACCTTGACCCACTGTGGAAAACGAACCGGATTTAACGCACCTTGCTGGCGATGGCTTCGAGGAAATCAGCCAATCGCCGACGCCTGGGGTGGTTGTTGCACTCGTCGTTCGTTCGTTATCCCCAGATTTGGCCGAAGTTCTTGGCGCACTAGCTCTGCAGGATTACCAAAATCTGCAGATTTTGGTTCTTCTTGGACCAGGCGAGGAAGAAGAGATCGGACAGGTGAAAGAACTCGTTGGGAGTACGGCGCCGGGGGCCCACATTACCGAATTAGGCGCTGATCTCGGCTATGCCCTGGCGGCCAATTCGGTACTGCGCCTCGTTGATGGGGAGAGTGGTTTCTTCTTACTGATGCATCACGATGTGGTGCTTGACGTCCGGGCTGTGAGTCAATTAGTAAACGAAATGCAGCAATCAAATGCAGGAGTCTGCGGACCCAAGATTCTGGACGGAGATAATCCGCAGATTCTGCGCAGTGTTGGTTATGCCATGGACTGGTTCGGGCAATTGGACGATCCCATCGAACCGCTGGAGATTGATCAAGAGCAGCACGACGCGGTGCGCGATGTTTTCGCACTTTCGTCAGCGTGTTTATTGATTCGTGCGGATCTCTTTCGCGAATTGGGGGGGTTTGAACCAACTATCGAAGATGACGGTGCCGCCCTTGATCTTTGCTGGCGCTCGCATTTGTCTGGGGCGCGAGTGATGATCGTGCCTTCAGCAATGGCACGCCAACGCCGCCGGGTACATGCTCAAGGATCGACCGCCGAACGCACTCGAATGATGACGGTGGCGTCGCTGACTGGATCATTGCGGATGTTGATGATCGTTCCGTTGCTGTTCTTGGCAACACTGCTCGGGGCATTGGTATCTTTGATGCGTGGCGATGGGCGTCGGGCCGTCGGTCTGTTGAGTTCATGCGGAAGTCCGATCACCCGCAGTGCGTCGATTCTGCGTCGTCGTCGCCAAGCACGCATACTGCGACGAGTCCCTGAGCGCGAGATCGTAGAACTCCAAGTACGTGGCTCAGCGTCGTGGCGGCGCGTGGTGCGTCATGGAAGTAAGCAAGTATTCGCAGGGCATTCTGCCACCCAAGGTTCACGCGAGCGACGCACCCTCATCACAGTCGGCTGGGTGACGCTGATCATTGTGCTCTTTCTCGGTGGACGCCACCTCTTTGCTTCGGGCGTCGAACCCATCGGGCAATTCTCCCGATTGCCAGATTCGCCGAGGAATCTCATTTCTGAATATTTCAGTGGTTGGCGCAATCAAGATCTTGGAAGTTCTTCATCCCAACCAACCAGCATGATTTTGATAGCGCTGGGAGGAATCGTTGCCTTGGCTCACATGGGTCTCGTTCACACATTGTTGATTGTTGGTTTGATCCCGCTTGGTTGGTTTGGAGCATCGGCTCTGTGTGCCGTCGTTGCCAATGACCGTGCTCGTCTTGCTGGAGTCTTTGCTTATGCAGCAGTCCCGATTCCCTATGTCGCAATGGCGACGGGACGTCATCAGGTTTTGATCGCCTACGCCGTCGTGCCGTGGGCGTTACATCTTCTGCGATCTTTCGGTGGCATTGGATCGTCAATTGTTGATGACACGGTGGGCGATGTTATTGACCATCCCTCAAGCGAACAGCGAATTCGATTGGTGGCAAAACTTTCACTGCTCTTGGCAGTGACGTTGGCTTTCAGTCCATCCACGGTTCTCGTGGTCGTGATGTGTGTTGTTTTATGGCAATTAGCGGCAGTGATCGGCGGCGGATCAACTCGGGCCGCTGGATTGGGTTTGGCAGGGGTCCTGACTGCCACCGTCGCCGCTGTTGTTCTCAATCTTCCTTGGACGACACGGTTTTTGCAGGCAGATGCTTGGGCGGTCATTGTTGGCGTAGACACCCACCGACCAAGTGGTCTCGGATGGTGGGATCTGATGCGTATGGACACCGGCCCATCGGCCCTCGGAGGGTTAGTCCTCTTTTTGTATGTGCCATTATTCGTAGCCACTCTGGTGGCAAAAAATTCACGTTTTGTGTGGTCGATTCGGGCGTCAGTGTTGGTCACTGGAAGTCTCGTACTCGCTTCTCTTGACGCCGGTCACCACTTACCGTTTCGGCTTCCCGAAGCAGGAATGATGTTGGTACCCGTTGCTATCGGATTAGCGATTGGCGCGGCAATCATCGTGATGTCCTTTGGTATTGATGTGCGCGGTGCGAACTTCGGTTGGCGTCAGCCGCTTGCCGTGATTTCGCTGGCAACGCTCTCCATTTCTTTATTGCCGGTGCTCGCTGCAGGTATCAACGGGCGTTGGGGCCAACCGACAACAACATTGGCAGGCCAGATTGAAGAGCTTCTAGGTGACCAAGGGAGTGGAGATTTCCGAGTATTGGTAGTTGGTGACACGCGACTTGTACCAGCAGGACAACATGCGTACGGCGATGGCTTGGCCTATTCGTTAATTCAAAATTCGCAGAGCACCGTTCTTGATCAGTTCACCCCCATTTCGGACGATAGTGATCAGTTCGTCAAGCCTCTGATTGATGCCATCGCACAAGGAGCAACAGATCGTGTTGGTCGTCTGATGGCTCCCTTCGGGATTCGCTACATCGTTGTGCCGGTACTCGATCGAGTGCAATCAACAAGTGCTTCGCCACTGCCTGTAGCCAGCGGTCTAACACAATCTTTAGGGGCTCAGTTGGACCTGCGATCTGTGTATAGCCCAACCAGCATGGTCATTTTTGAAAACACGCAATGGATACCAGTGACGGCGATGTTGAGCGTGAGCGCCGCGCAGGGAGCCAACGCCGGTGGCACTGCAGCATTAGTCACCAATGATGTGTCGGGTTCGCTTGCGGCGTTGACAGGAACTGCGAGTTGGCGCTCGGTCACTCAGGAAATACCTGCTGGGCAATTGCATCTTGGTATTCCTTTTGACTCTCGTTGGCGCCTTGAGAACGCGACGCGATCGGTGGTTGGGATGGCCTCGTTCGGATCTGTGATGACATTTGAAAGTGGTGCGGGTTCGGGACGTCTTGTCTACGACAATCCAGTCACGCGCTACTTATGGGTTTTTTTGCAGACGATTTTGTGGATCATCGTTCTCCTAGCGCTGTTCCAGCCGCGCTTCTTGCGCCGTCGCATCAATCCAACACTTCTCGAACCGGTTGTCTCTTTTGAGGAGATGAGTTAATGATTCGTCGACTCACAGTCATCATCATGATGTTTGCTGCTTGTATCGGTGCCGTCGTCCTGCCCAACAACAGTGCCACTGGCAGGCCGCAGATTTTTTCTGCTGCGAGGCGTCTCGGCACGCCGTCAATTCATCAAGATGAAGGCGTGATCACGCGTACATGGTTGTGTGCTGGATCTGCCGCCAGTGGACCGAGTGGCGACGGGGAATACGGTGGCGAAGTTGTCCTTACTAATCCAACGGACGCTCCGATTACTGGTGTGGTGACGATCCTGACAAGTGAACAGGACCCTTTGCGAAAGCAGATCGCCGTTGAAGCGCGAAGTCAATTGACTGTAGATATTGGTGCTTTGGTCACCGCGCGTTACGCCAGTGCCTACGTTGAACTGAGCGATTCTTCAGCCAGTGTTGAACAACGAGCAATTCATCCTGCTGGTGTCGCAGTATCTCCATGTGCCAATAGCACCTCGAGCGAGTGGTATTTTGCCGATGGATTCACTGCTGCGGCTTCGGAGTTTCGAATTCTGTTGACTAACCCTTATTTGACTCCTGCAATTCTAAATATTGGGGTGAGTACGGAAAAAGGATTTCGTTCTCCGCAGAATCTTGATGGTTATGTCATCCCACCCCAGTCGATGCGAGTTTTGAATATCGCTGATGCTGGATTTAGAGATGAAAAGATTTTAGCAATCAGTGTCACTGCAACTGCTGGTCAAATTGTTGCTGCCAAAGAACAACATTTCCTTGGAGCGGGGCGACTGGGTTATGTGCTTGCGCTCGGCAGTCCTTCAATGTCGGATCAGTGGTGGTTTGCCGATGGTGAAAAGGGAATGGGAATGACAGAGACCTTCAAGATTTTTAATCCCTCGGAGGAACAGGTTTCAGCAAATGTGCTGATTGTTGGCCTGAAAGATACCGTCGCACCACCAGCAACATCTCTGACGATTCCAGCCCATGATGTTGTGGCCTTCAACACCGCCGCTTTAGTGGGAATGCCCGAAGGTCTTCATGGTGCGGTGATCACCAGTCAGTCAGGAGCCAACTTAGTGGTTGAGCGAATTCTCACTAGGCCAGCGGCCACAAGTGTTGTTACTTCGGTAGTTCTCGGTGGACAAAAAGGTACGCGTTCGTTGAGGTGGAGCATTCCTACAAGTACCAGGATTGCCCTGAAGGATGCATTAATCGTGCTCAATACTTCTTCTGTGGACGCACTTGTCACCGTCTTTTCGGTCGGCCCCGGTGGCGAGGAACCAGTCCCCGGTTTGATTGACATACCCCTAGCCGCGAATGACATAATTTCCATTGATTTGATTGATGATTTAGCTCTAGGTCGAGCACTCGAGGTCGTAGGTAGTCAAACTCTGATGGTTGAACGACGGCTTGAACGGACGCCAACCTTGCGGGGACGTAGTGGATCCCTGGCCATCCCCGGATGATGTTCCGACGATGAACAGTCTGTTGATTGCCTTAGCGATCGCCGTGACCGTGGCTTTCGTAGCAATAGTGATTCGTCGAAGCCAGGTCAGTGATGTGCCGACACAAAAAATATTTGCCGCTCCAACTCAAATTGATCGAGCAGATTTCGCCATGCAATCCCAAGATTGGCTAGTTGTTGTGTTCACATCTGCTTCCTGTCATGTCTGCGCCGACATGTCAGCAAAAGCAAAGGTATTGGCAACTCGTGAAGTTGCTGTGATTGAAGTTGAGTATGAGTCACAGCGCGAGTTGCACGAGCGCTACAAAATCGAAGCAGTTCCGACCATAGTTATGTGCGATCCTCAGGGTGTTGTTCGCAAGTCCTTCATGGGACCTCTCAGCGCCACAGATTTATGGGCTGCCATGGCCACTGCGCGCCAGCCAGAAACATCTGCGTGCGAGGCAGAGGCATCTGCGGGCGACACGGTCGACCCTGATTAGTCGTGGGCGCCAACTGGCGACGTGACCGTTCCGTCAAGACCCTGTTGGACTAGCGCAGACACGAGTGCCCCATCAATTGTTTCCTTATCAAGAAGCGCTTGGGCCACAAGATCAAGTCCAGTGCGGTGCTTCGTTAAGATCTCAATCGCCCGACGTTCTTCTTGTCGCAGAATCGTGTTGATTTCTTCGTCCATCATGCGCGCGGTGTCATCGCTATATTCGCGGCCGCCTGTCATCAGATCTTCACCAAGGAAAACTTGTTGCTGGTTGTGCCAAGCCATCGGACCGACTTTGTCACTCATACCCCATTCGCGCACCATGCGACGCGCTAGACCAGTGACAACCTCAAGGTCATTGGAAGCTCCAGTTGTTTGTTGCTGAAAAACAAGTTGCTCAGCAACGCGTCCACCGAGAGCCATGCAAATGCGATCAAGGATGTAGTTCTTCGAGAAACTGTGTCGCTCTTCCGGCAAAGTCTGCGTGACCCCGAGGGCCATTCCACGGGGCAAAATGGTGACCTTGTGCAACGCATCGCCGTTAGGTAGGACAGTTGCCAAGATTGCGTGCCCACCTTCATGATAAGCGGTCACTCGTTTTTCGTCGGCGGACAAGATCAGAGAATCGCGGCGGGCTCCCATCATGATTCGGTCACGTGCTGATTCAAAGTCGATTCGTTCAATTTGAGCGCTTTCGCGGCGCACGGCGAAAAGGGCTGATTCATTGACGAGGTTAGCCAAGTCGGCACCACTCATTCCGGGAGTTCCCTTAGCCATCACGTCAAGGTCAACATCGGGTCCCATACGCTTATCGCGGCTATGAACTCGCAAGATTGCAGCACGTTCTTCGAATTCGGGTAGCGGAACAACGATCTGTCGATCAAAGCGACCTGGACGTAGGAGAGCTGGGTCCAAAACATCGGGACGGTTGGTAGCCGCCAAGATGACGATGCCTTCTGATGTCTCAAAGCCATCCATCTCTGACAGCAACTGGTTGAGAGTTTGTTCGCGTTCGTCATGACCGCCACCGAGTCCAGCACCGCGCTTGCGACCGATGGAATCAATTTCGTCAATAAAGATAATGGCTTTGCCCATTTTGCGAGCCTGCTGGAAAAGGTCACGAACGCGACTAGCTCCGACACCCACAAACATTTCCATGAAGTCTGAACCAGTCACCGACAAAAATCCGACGCCAGCTTCCCCAGCTACGGCACGTGCGAAGAGAGTTTTTCCAGTTCCAGGAGGACCGACTAAGAGCATGCCCTTAGGAACTTTGGCGCCAATTTCTTTAAAACGCTCAGGCATGCGTAAGAAGTCAACGACTTCTTTGATTTCGGTTTTGACACCCTCGTAGCCAGCGATGTCCGCGAAAGTTGTGGAGGGGCGGTCTGGATCAAAGGTCTTGGCCCGACTGCGACCCACGGACATCATATTGCCCATCTGTCCAGAGGCTCGCTTGTTCATCCATACCAAGAAGCCAATGATCAAGACGAATGGCAACAGTAAGGGGATCAAACTCATTAACCAATTTGATTGCGGGGTCGTTGGTTTGAAGTCCACGCCCTTCGTGCGCAAAAGTTCGCGGTCGGGTTCATTGGGAAATCCTGGAGGTGCAGTGGTGGAGAAATCGCTGCCATCAGTAAATGAACCTGTAATCGTCAACGTGAGGTTATTGAGTTTGACGACATCAACTCGTCCGCCCTCAACCTGAGTCATGAATTCTTCAAAACCGAGTTTTTCCCGATTTGGTCCAGGTAAAAGTTGCGGGCCAAAAATCAATACAAGAATCAAACCAAGCAATACCCAAGGCGACCACTTGGGCAGCGAAGGTCGACCCGCCGGCTTGCCGTCGGTGGGCTGGTCCTGCGGAATGCGCTTTTTGGGTATGCCCGAACGACTTGCCTTGTGGCGTGGGCCAGCGCTGGGTGGAGGTGGTGGAGGGGGAGGAGTTGACTCGCTCATGTCCCGTAGCCTACGGGTGTTCGGCAAGCCCCGTTGGGTCGGGCTCGGCTTCAATGTGGTCAGAAATCTCTGTTTCGGTCACAGTCACCCGTGCATGAAAACTTGGGAGCCAGATATCCACCAAAGTTCGGCCCTTTTCCCATACATTTTGGCGATGCGTTCGTGTACTCGGAGTGGTTGTCAGGAAAATGCTCACATCTCTTTGGCGTTCCAATATGCCACCTCGGTGATTTGGATTGACTATCTGCACGAGCAACGAGAATCACATATATACGAACTTTGTGCAAAGCATTGGCAGCGTTTCGCCCCACCTACCGGGTGGAATCTAGATGATCGCCGTCAGGCTGATGTCGTGCCTTTTGTTCATCGCCTGGCTGGCTGAAGCCCTTCGTGGATCGTGGACACCCGGCGACGAACGCCACTCGGTTTAGCGTTGCGATCGCGGCCAGTGCTTGGTTGTTGGCCTCGTTAGGAGCGTTACCTCTTCAAGGAATAGCCCAGGGACTTCTTGGGCACAGCGGAGAAAAAAGCGAGCAGTGGCCAACATCGTTCACCATTGTTTCGCTCTTCTGTCTGTGGGTGCCGATGCTGGCAGCCGTGATGATTGTCAGTCGTCGATGGGGTGGGTCAAGTTTCATTGATGATGTCAAACTCCGCTTTCGAATCGGAGATCTTTGGGGGTTACCTCTCGGGGTTGCATGCCAACTCGCGCTCGTTCCAGCGGTGTATTGGCCGTTGCAGCACATGTGGACGGGGACTTTTTCGGGAGACAAATTAGATCGACGGGCACAGGATTTGTGGGATAAGGCGCACGGTGGTTGGGCTATAGGACTTTTTCTGATGGTCGCTATCGGTGCCCCACTGGTTGAGGAATTGATGTACCGCGGGCTGGTCCTGCAAGCTCTCCAGAGTCGACTGCATAACTATTTAGCATTGGTCATTTCAGCAGCCTTTTTTGCCGCAATCCATCTTCAGCCGGTTGAGTTTCCTGGATTATTCGCCTTTGCTTTGCTCTTGGGCTATGGCTTCCAGCGTTCGGGCAGGCTGAGTCTGTCAATTTTGATGCACATTGGCTTCAACGCCACGGCCTTGATAGGTCTCGCGCTCGCGTCCTAGGCGGACCGAGGTGGCAAGATAGAGGTCTATGAAAGATTCGGATGCGGTGACTGATTCGCGAGCCGACAACTGGTTTCGGCGGACGGCGATGGGTCAGTGGAGCCGTCAGCGGTTCACGATTTTCTGGGTACGCGTGGCTTTGGTTGGCCTGAGCACTTTTATCGCCATCAAGGTCGTGCAGCCATCATTGATTTTTAGCAACTCAACGCCCACGGGTGGCGACATGGGAGCACATGTATGGGGACCCGCTTTTTTACGGGACCATCTCTTGCCGTGGAAACTAAACGGCTGGTCGATGGATTGGTATTCAGGTCTTCCGATCTATCGCTTCTACATGGTGGTGCCCGCAGTTTTTATTGTGCTCCTTGATGTTGTGCTTCCATACGGCGTGGCCTTCAAGTTAGTCGCTGTCATGGGTGTCGTGACATTGCCCATCTGCTGTTGGATTTTTGGCCGACTTGCACGATTCGCCTATCCCATCCCCGAACTCTTCGCGATGGTCGGGTTGGTCTATCTGTTGGATGAGAGTTACACCATCTACGGAGGCAACATTGCCTCAACAATGGCCGGCGAATTTTCATTCTCTATCGCCCTGTCGTTTGCGATGCTGGCCTTCGGATTTTTCGCCAATGGTTTGCAGACTGGAAAGCATCGAATCAAGGCTGCGTTATGCATGGCCCTAGCGATTCTGTGCCACGGAATCGTGGCGATTTACGTCATCGTAGGGTTGATTTTGATGGCCGTGTTGTGGCTTGACAGGCGGCGACTGCGCTGGTTCATCACCACGGCGGGGACAGGTGCCCTGCTGTCCGCTTTTTGGGTCGGTCCCTTCCTGTTGAATCACGCCTACATGACTGACATGAAATACAAAGGTGAGCCAGGTAACGGCTCCTTCACTTCTTATTGGGGAATGTTCTTTGCGTTGCCGCCGTTTTGGAATGTATTTATCTTGTCCTTCGCAGTGATTGGTTTCGCAGCCATGGTGGTGAGGCGAAATGTCGCCGGCATTTGGCTGGGTGTTTGCGCAATTGTGTTTGCCATTTTTGTTTTTTTGTTCAACGACAGTTTGCCGATCATTGGCTTGCTATGGAATCCGCGCTTGCTCCCGATGTTTAATATGTGTCGCTACCTGTTAGCCGCTGTGGGCATCATTGAATTGGTTTCAATGCTGCTGAGACTCAGTCAATACCAACGCAGTCATCTTCAAGGAAAAGTTTTCAAAGAAAATAAATCGATCAAGGCCGAACAGTTTCGGACACGCACAATCACGGCCATTGTCGCATCAGTTTTGACTCTGCTGGTGCTTGGATTTCGTTTCCAAGTCCTACCTTTTGGCAATGTCATTGACGAAGGCAAGGGCGCCGAGTACACGTGGGGGCCCTTTGAGGGTCCTGCAGCCAGCAAGGGATTTGTCGATGGCTGGGCTCGCTGGAACTTCTCGGGCTACGAAGGTCGCTCTTCCTACGGCGAGTACTACAACGTGGTGCAAACGATGAAGGACATCGGGAAAACTCGCGGCTGTGGTCGAGCACTGTGGGAGAACTTCAGCGGTAACGACAAATATGGAACGACAATGGCCTTGATGTTGTTGCCATTTTGGACGGATGGATGTATCGGTTCAAGCGAAGGTTTGTTCTTTGAAGCCTCAGGTACCACGCCGTACCACTTTTTGGCTGCAGGGGCGATGTCGAAGCAAAGTTCTAATCCAGTTCGTGAGTTGCGCTATGTCAACAACAACCCGACTGTCGGTGTTCCTTATATGCAAGCTCTTGGTGTGAATTACTACATGGCGGTGACCCCCGAGGCCATCGCCAAGGCTGATGAGAATGTGGCTGGAGGCGGTGGTCTCACAGCGATTGTTCAATCTGGACCCTGGCATATTTATGCCGTTGCAGGATCGGAGATTGTGACGCCGCTGACAGTACAACCCGTTGTTGTCACCGAGGGTTCGGGGGACCAACGAGAACGTTGGCTGGAAGTTGGAACAAGTTGGTTACAAAATCCGTCTGAATGGAAGGCATTACCAGCCGATGATGGTCCGGACGAATGGCAAAGAGTGCAAGCGGTCATTGACCTAAAGCGTCGTGAAGGTGAACCTGGATCGGATTCACGCAAGGTGGATATTGTGACACCGACTCCTGCAATTGAGCCTCTCAGCATTTCTCCTGCCGTGGTTTCCGATGTCGTCATCGGGGAAGAATCGGTGTCCTTCTCAGTCGATAAAATCGGGGTTCCGGTTCTAGTGCGCGTGAGTTACTTCCCTAACTGGGAAGTCAGTGGTGCAGATGGGCCTTATCGCGTAGCACCAAACATGATGGTTGTCATTCCAACCTCGAAAGACATTTCAATGAGCTTTAAGCCAAGTCTCATTGACCGCTTTGCCTATCTCTTGTCGGGATTCGGAATCCTTGCTGTGCTTCTCATGTGGCGCCAAAATCGGCGTGCAAAGGGGCAGGTAGCAGAGGTGATTGGGGCCGAGCAGCAGGGTCCCATGGAGGTCATTGCGTCAAGCAAGTTCGTCGAGTCCCCGCCAGCCTGAGTCGTCCACCGATAGGGTTCTGTCTCGCATGGCTTCCTCCTCGGCTCTTGATCAAATTGTGAAGGCCTATGACATCAGAGGCACGGTGCCCGATCAACTCGATGTGGACGTGGCCTACGCCTTAGGAATCGGATTTGCTCAATTCACGAAAGCTCAAGTTGTGATCGTCGGGCGTGATATGCGCCCGACTGGTCCCGAATTGGTTGCAGCATTTTCTCGGGCTCTCATGGAACAAGGCATCGATGTCATTGACATTGGCTTGGCTTCGACCGACCTTTTGTATTTCGCAGCCGGCAAGTTGGATGCCCCAGGAGCAATGTTTACCGCTTCACATAATCCAGCGCAGTACAACGGCATCAAACTTTGTTTGTCGGGAGCGCGTCCAGTCGGAGAAAGTAGCGGTCTCAACGATGTCAAAGTTGTTGCTCAGCAAGTTCTCGATGGAAGCCGCCCGAAGCCCGTGGCGCGCCCTGGTCGAACGACCGAGCGAGATTTGTTGTCGGCCTTTGTTGATCATGTGGTGTCATTCATCGACCCTTCGGCATTACGTCCAATGCGCGTTGTTGCCGATACGGCCAATGGCATGGGTGGACTCGTCGTGCCGGCAGTTTTTGATCGGCTGCCACGCCTCGAACTTGAAGTGATGTATGGCGAACTCGATGGAAGTTTTCCTAATCATCCCGCAGATCCTTTGCAATCGGCGAATCAACGTGA
Source organism: Actinomycetes bacterium (assembly GCA_037147055.1). GTDB lineage: Bacteria > Actinomycetota > Acidimicrobiia > Acidimicrobiales > Ilumatobacteraceae > Casp-actino8. Next base: position 19,239 of record JBAWVW010000010.1, on the reverse strand, counting down.
CCTGCAAGCGCGAGTTAGTTCGGGCGCTTTTGATATTGGTTTGGCCTTTGACGGCGATGCCGATCGCGTCTTCGTTGTTGATGAATTGGGTCGTGGATTATCTGGTTCAACGACAACGGGGATATTAGCGACCAGCATGTTGCGCAAGTTTCCAGGTGCAACGATTTTACACAACCTGATTTGTAGCCGAGCAGTGCCAGAAATCATTCGTGAGCACGGTGGCATCCCAGTGCGTACAAAAGTTGGTCACTCGTACATTAAACAATTGATGTACGAAACTGGTGCCGTATTTGGCGGAGAGCATTCAGCTCATTACTATTTCAAAGATAATTACCGTGCCGATAGTGGACTGATCGCCACAATGTTGATGCTGGAAGAAATGAGTCGTGTCGGAGAACCGCTTTCGGCCATACGGCGGGCTTATGAGCGTTATTCCCTCAGCGGCGAGATCAACACTCAGGTTGATGACACATCACAAGTCATCGAGTCGGTATCGGCGAAGTTCTCTGCATTCCCTCAGGATCGCGTTGACGGATTGACAGTAGACTGTGGGGAATGGTGGTTTAATTTACGTCCATCGAATACTGAACCTTTGTTGCGACTCAACCTTGAGGCGCCCGATCGCGATCAATGCGATCATCGGGTAGCCGAATTGCTTGCAGCAATTACCTCAGTCTGAAAAGGAGATTCACATGCCTATTGATCCCGAACTCGCCTCAGTGCTCGCCTGTCCCGTTGACAAGGGGGTTTTGCACATCTTGGAGGATGAAAATTCTTTGTACAACGCTCGTTTGCAGCGTCGTTATACCGTGCGTGACTCCATCGCAGTGATGCTGGTGGACGAGTCCGAGGTTGTCTCGACCCAAGAGCACGAGCGAATTATGGCCAAGATTGCCGCTGGCGGGATTAAGACCACCGGTCGCTGAAAACAGCGTCCTTGGGCGACCATGTCTCTGAAGTGCGCAAATCACTGCCTAGACTGTCGTCATCGGGCTGACTGATTGGCGCCAGTAGGCCCCTGCCCGGGATAGAGCAAGTAGCGAGTCATCACGTGATGGCTTGTTTTTGTCTCTCCCATCGTCAGATTTCTATCAAGGAGCCCCTCATGTCATCTTCATTTGCCGAACGTAAAGACTTCCGCGTTGCCGATCTTTCTATGGCCCCTTTTGGGCGCAAGGAAATTCATCTTGCCGAGCATGAGATGCCCGGTCTTCGTGCATTGCGCAAAGAATACGGTGCGACCAAGCCACTGAAGGGCGCGCGCATTTCTGGTTCCTTGCATATGACCATTCAAACGGCTGTACTCATTGAGACTTTGGTCGAATTGGGTGCGGAAGTGCGTTGGGCATCTTGCAATATTTTCTCAACCCAAGATCACGCCGCTGCAGCTGTCGCTGTCGGCCCGAATGGGACAATGGATAATCCCGATGGCGTGCCAGTTTTTGCTTGGAAAGGTGAAACCCTTGAGGAGTATTGGTGGTGCACCGAGCAAATGATGACATGGCCCGACGGCGATGGTCCGAACATGATTCTTGACGATGGTGGCGACGCCACATTCTTGTTGCACAAAGGTGCGGAGTACGAAAAGACCGGTGAAGTTCCAGATCCAACATCGGCTTCCAATCCCGAACTTGCCATCGTCCTCGGTTTGTTGAATCGCGGCCTCAAGACCGAACCCAACAAATGGACTCGGATGGCTGCTGGAGTGAAGGGTGTCACCGAAGAGACAACGACGGGTGTGATGCGCCTCTACAAAATGGCGGAGCGCGACGAGTTGTTGTTCCCCGCGATCAATGTCAACGACTCGGTGACAAAGTCAAAGTTTGACAACTTGTACGGCTGTCGCCATTCGCTCATTGATGCCATCTGTCGCGCCACAGATGTGATGATCGCCGGCAAGGTTGCCGTTGTTTGTGGCTATGGAGATGTCGGCAAGGGTTGCGCTCAGGCATTGCGCGGTCAAGGTGCACGAGTAATCGTCACCGAAGTTGACCCGATCAACGCTTTGCAGGCGGCGATGGAGGGTTACCAAGTCACCACTCTTGATGATGTCATCAACGAAATAGATATTTTCGTTTCAGCAACAGGCAACGATCACATCATCACTGTTGAGCACATGGCAAAAATGAAGCACAACGCAATTGTCTGCAATATTGGGCACTTTGACTCAGAAATCGACATGGCGGGTCTGGCACGTAGTGGCGCAACCCGCGATGAACTCAAGCCTGGCACCGACCTCTGGTCATTCCCCGATGGGCATGCGATCATCGTTTTGGCTGAGGGACGCTTAGTGAATCTCGGTTGCGCTACTGGTCACCCAAGTTTCGTGATGAGTTGTTCATTTTCTAATCAGGTCATCGCTCAAATAGAATTGTTCACTAATCTCGCGGCGTATCCGTTGGGTGTGTATGTGTTACCTAAACATCTTGACGAGAAAGTGGCTTCGCTGCACCTCGGCGCCTTAGGTGTGAAGTTGACAAAACTTACCGATGAGCAAGCCGAGTATTTGGGCGTCGCTCCGTCGGGCCCATTTAAGTCAGAGCGCTACCGCTACTGATGACAAAACTTTTTGTTGAGAAGTTACTTCGGTGTGTCACTGGACTAGCTCTTTTCGGAATCGGAATTACATTCTTTATTCGCGCTGATCTTGGTCTGGCACCGTGGGATATTTTTCATACAGGTGTTGCCGAACGGCTTGATATCTCAGTGGGCATTGTCATTGTTGGAACAGGTTTATTGCTCTTGCTGTTGTGGATTCCCCTGCGTCAAAAACCAGGTTTAGGAACGATTTTGAATGCTCTTGAAATCGGGCTGATGGTTAATGTCAGCAAGCAGTTCATCGGTGAAACGAATAATCTTGCAGCTCGACTTCTTCTCGTACTGGCTGGACTCGTTGTCGTGGGAGTCGGAACAGCACTGTATCTAGGATCAGATTTAGGCTCGGGGCCACGCGATGGGATCATGCTCGGGATGACCAAGCGAAAATTTTTTGGACGCTCCCTGAGTATTCGTTTGGCGCGCACCTTGATTGAGGTAACAGTCCTCGTAGCAGGTCTTTTTCTCGGAGGCAAGGTAGGCATCGGAACCTTGGTATTTATGTTCGGCATTGGGCCACTGGTGCAATTCTTATTGCCATTTGTTTCGGTTCGAAACCCTCAACAAGCCTGATTTTGCCTGTTCTGCCATACCCCCATGGTGAAATGGCTTCATGTTCACTGCCCTTGCCTGCACCTCATGTCGTCAACTCTTTCGGGTCGCCCCCGCAGGTTTCAAGCGTGACCAAGCGGGTCATCTGGTGCGTCTGTGTGAATCCTGTCGAGACGATCATCAGAACGCCACGAGCATAGTGGCAGGTATTACAGCATCGGATCTTCTTGATGGGCAGACGCAGAAACTTATTCGTGATCTGAAATATCGCAATCAACGGCGCGCGGTGACGATCCTGGCACGACAGTTAGTGAAGTCAGTTCGCGACGATCCAGATGCTCTGACTTTCGAGGTTGTCACATGGGCTCCCACCTCTTCATCGCGGCGCAGACGACGTGGCTTCGATCAGTCCGAACTTCTAGCACGCGCGGTGGCTCGTCAGTTGGGCATCCCCTGTCGTCGTCTGTTGTATCGAGATCACAGTCGGCCCCAGACGGGGCGAACCCGCGAAGAGCGTCTGGATGGACCGTTATTTCGGGCCCGTCCATTGCGACGAGCAGTCAGTGTGTTAGTGATCGACGATGTGGTGACAACTGGCAGCACGCTGAAAGCGGCGGCTCACGCTCTTGAATTGGCTGGGGCGCATAAAGTTGGTTTATTCGCTGTAGCAGCCACGCCCGAGCGAAGAAGGGGCTAGAAACCTGCGAGGCTACGCAATGTTTGCACTGCAGAAGTTGGGTCTTCTTCCACCCACACCCCATGCAATCCAACCGCTATTGCCGCATCCACATTGGATTGTGCGTCGTCTAAAAATGCAGTGCGTTCGGCGACGGCGCCAAGTCGTTCAAGGGCGAGGCGATAAATAGCTGGATTTGGCTTACGCATTCCAACCTCATGGCTGTCCACGACGTCATCAAAAATATTTTCGAAGTCCAGCATTGGCCACCACACGCTGCGCAATTCACGAACATTGTTGGTGAGTACGCCCAAACGAAATCCAGCAGTTTTGAGTTCATGGACCAAAGTGATTATTGGCTCACAGGGTTCAAAAGTAATACCAATAAATTTTGAGTTCCCGGTATTTAAAGGAAGTTGAATTGGCTGCAAGCCAGCTTCAAGAACTAAAGATCCCAAGTCCGTGCGATATTGCGACATCGTGATTTCGCCGCGCTCCAAGCGATGCCACGGATGATCGGTGTCTTGACCGTAATCGCCCATCATGACTTTCATCACTTTGTCAGCTGGATCATTGGGAAATCGTTTAATGACATCGGATGGTCGTCCATTGCTAGCCAAAACCCCGCCGAAATCAAAGATCACAGCGTCAATCTGGCGGTCGGGAGCGGGAAATAGCTTTTCTGAGGACAATGTCACCTTCAAAGTCTGCCGAATAAGGGACGCTGATGAAGCATTTCTCAGTGAATTTTAGGTGACCACTAGCCTCGGGCTACCCGACGATAGGCTCTACATCTGCATGGGAATCCTCGATCGTATCCTGCGGGCCGGTGAAGGCAAGAAACTCAAGGCCCTTGAGGGTCTAGTTCCTGACATCAATGCTTACGCCACCGCTTTCAAGTCTTTGTCCGACGATGATCTCAAGGCTAAAACAGGGGAGTTTCGCTCCCGCTTGGAGCGCGGCGAATCGCTGGACGACCTTTTAATGGAGGCCTTTGCCGTAGTTCGTGAAGGGGCGGATCGAGTCATCGGTCAACGCCACTACGACGTCCAAATGATGGGTGGGGCGGCTCTGCACTTCGGTTGGGTCGCGGAAATGAAAACAGGTGAGGGCAAGACCCTGGTTTCAACGTTGCCGGCCTATCTCAACGGGCTCTCGGGTCATGGTGTACACCTCATCACAGTCAACGATTATCTCGCTCGTCGTGACTCCGAGTGGATGGGTCGCATTCATCGTTGGCTCGGTCTCAGTGTCGGACTCGTCGTTCCAGGTCATCGTGAGGAACCCGCGCAAAAGCGCGCCGACTACGCCGCCGATATCACCTATGGGACAAACAACGAGTTCGGTTTTGACTATCTGCGCGACAACATGGCGCCTACTAAAGCAAACAAAGTTCAACGCGGGCACTCCTTCGCCATCGTTGATGAAGTGGACTCAATTCTCATTGACGAGGCACGTACTCCATTGATCATTTCTGGTCGAGTAGCTGATGCCGCCAATTTGTACTATCGCTTTGCGTCGATCGTGCGTGCCTTGAAGCGTGATGTTGATTATGAAGTTGAAGAAGATAAGCGCATTGTCATGCCCACCGAGGCAGGCATTGAACGCGTTGAAGCCGAACTTGGTGTAGGGAATCTTTACGACGAAGTGCAACGCAATCTCGTTCACCAATTACAGGTGGCATTGAAAGCCAAAGAGTTATACCGCCGCGATAAGGACTACATCATTCAGGGTGGCGAAGTGAAGATCGTGGATGAATTCACGGGACGTATTCTTGAAGGTCGTCGTTGGAGCGAAGGTATTCACCAGGCGGTGGAAGCCAAAGAAGGCGTCAAAATCAAAGAAGAGAATCAGACTCTGGCCACAATTACTCTGCAGAACTATTTCCGCATGTACTCGAAGTTGTCCGGTATGACCGGAACTGCGCAGACCGAAGCTGCTGAGTTGATGAACACGTACGACCTACAGGTGGTGCCAATCCCGACAAACCGTGTCGTTGTTCGTGAGGATGCTGCCGACCTCATTTTCAAAACTGAAGATGCAAAATTTAATGCAGTCGTTGATGACATCATTGAACGACATGCCAATGGGCAGCCAGTTCTGATTGGAACCGTCAGCGTTGCAAAGAGTGAACACCTCGCACGAATACTCGCCAAAAATGGGGTCAAGCATGAGGTCCTCAATGCTAAGCAGCACACGCGTGAAGCCGAAATTGTTACGCAAGCAGGTCGATTAGGTGCGGTGACCGTTGCTACCAACATGGCTGGACGTGGAGTGGACATTATTTTGGGCGGCAACCCCGAAGGACTAACCCGAGTTGCTGTTCTCAGTGAAGGTCACGCCGCCAATACTTTGGCTGACGAATTTGCTTTACCTGTACCGTTAGCCGAGATGCCTGAGGAATATCGCACAGCACGAATGGCGGCACAGTCGCGTTACGACGTGTTACTCAAAGAAATTTCTGCTCGTTGCCAAGCCGAAGGTGAAAAAGTTCGCGCTGCTGGCGGCTTATACGTGATTGGTTCAGAGCGCCATGAAAGCCGTCGTATTGATAACCAATTGCGTGGTCGTTCTGGTCGCCAAGGCGACCCTGGATCCACGCGTTTCTATCTCAGCCTTGAAGATGAGTTGATGCGTTTGTTCGCCACTGGTGCTTTGAGTTGGGTTATGGGTCGCGCCCTTCCCGAAGATGAAGCGATCGAACACAAGATGGTCACCAAAGCGATCGAACGCGCCCAGGGGACGGTTGAAACTCGCAACGCTGAAATTCGTAAGAACGTTTTGAAGTATGACGAAGTGATGAATGAGCAACGCAAGGTCATTTATATGCGTCGCGATCAGATTCTTGACGGTGCTGATCTTAAGGTTGAGGCTCTTGAATACATGGCCGAGGCAGTTGACTCGCTGATTGAGACATACTGCGTGAGCGAAGTCGATGACGAGTGGGACCTCGAAGGTTTGAGCAAAGAACTCACGACCTACTGGCCCAACGAGATAAGCATTGATGAGTTGGCTCAATGTGGTTCGACGAACAAGATGTATGACATCGTGATGGTCAATGCCACGGCGTACTACGAACAGCGTGAAGTCGAACTGACACCCGTTGTGATGCGCGATGTTGAGCGTCAAGTGATGTTGCGAATCATCGACCAACGGTGGCGTGAACACCTTGAAGAAATGGATTACCTACAAGAGGGAATCAACCTGCGTGCCATGGGTCAAAAAGATCCACTCTCCGAATGGCAGCGTGAGGGCTATGAGATGTTTGGATCCATGATTAAGGGGATCGCCCAAGATTTTGTGAAGTATGTAATGCATGTTCAAGTTGTGCAAAACGATCAGCCTGCACCGATTGTGCAGAATGTTCAGCAGTTAAAGTCTGAGGCTCCCTCGGCTGCCGCAGATCAGGCCGCCAACCTTGGTGTGGCTGGGCCGCAACCAAGCGCTCCAGTAAAACAGCAACCGATTGTGAATGAGGGTTGGTCAAAGACTTCGCGTAATGCCGCCTGCCCGTGTGGCTCGGGTAAGAAATTTAAATTGTGCCACGGCAAGAACTGAATTCTCGTGCGCGACTTTACGGACGATTTGCGCGATGTCAGCCGCCGGCTTTCTGAAGCAAATGTCTATCTAAAAATTGAAGCTCAGCGTCAGCGCTTTCGTGAATTAGAGATTGAAGTGTCCAAACCTGGTCTCTGGGATGACCAAAATTTAGCCAAGAAACTGAACACTGAGTATGCCAATACCAAGGGCGATATTGAGATTTACGACGTTCTGGCGCGCCAACTTGAGGATGTTGAGGTTCTCCACGAGATGGCTCGTGATGTGGACGATGCCTCGCAAGAGAATGAAATAGAAGCCGGAGTTAAGAGTATCGCTGAGCAATTGAGTGGTCTGGAGATGCGCAGTCTGTTTACGGGCGAGCATGATGAATTGGACTGCATCGTGCACATCAACACGAAAGACGGTGGTGTTGATGCACAGGACTGGAGTGAAATTCTCTTGCGGATGTATCAACGATGGGCCGAACGTCGTGGCCTCGGCTTTGAAATAGATGACATCTCGGCTGGGACTGAAGCGGGCATCATGTCTGTTGAGTTCACTCTCAAGGGACGCTATGCCTACGGTCTGATGACCTCAGAGCGCGGTACTCACCGTCTGGTACGGATTAGCCCTTTTGATAATCAGGGCCGCCGTCAAACAAGTTTTTCTGCAGTGCAAGTGTGGCCGGCGATGGAAAACCCAGATATCGAAATCGATGAGACTGACGTACGCATGGAAGTGTTTCGTGCCTCGGGGGCTGGTGGTCAGCACGTCAACAAAACATCATCTGCTGTCCGACTCATTCATGAGCCAACGGGATTGGTTTCATCTTCTCAAGAAGAACGCAGCCAGTTGCAGAACCGTGAAAAGGCGATGAATCGCCTCAAGGCAATGGTTGCAGCCAAGATCGAAGAAGAACATCAAGAGGAACTGGCGCGCATTGCTGGCAAGCAAGCCACGGTGGGCTGGGGGAGTCAGATTCGCAGCTATGTCTTGCAGCCCTACCAGATGGTGAAAGATCTGCGCACAAATATCGAATCCAGCAGTGTTGAGTCGGTCTTGGATGGCGATCTCGATGAATTTATGGTTGGTTACTTGCGTTGGCGACGTTCGGGTGACGAGACCTAGACCAAGCGCGCTGGTAATCTGTGAACTTGTTGTTTAAAGACCAATGTTTGAGCCCTGGTTTGCTCAAGGAGTCAGATGATTCGTTTAGATAATGTCACCAAAACTTACGGGTCAGAAGCACCTGCGGTTCGCGACGCATCTTTTGAGATCGCCAAGGGTGAATTCATATTTATGGTGGGTCCGTCTGGATCGGGTAAGTCCACTTTGTTGCGCCTGATCAACCGCCAAGAACAGCCCGAACGCGGTGCAGTGTGGGTTGCGGGGCAAAATATCAATGAGATTGCTGAGTCAAAGGTCCCATATTTGCGCCGCAACCTCGGAAATATCTTTCAGGATTACAAATTGCTATTAAATAAAACCGTTTCGGAGAATGTGGCTTTTGCCCTCGAAGTGATTGGTCGTCCCAAGCATGTGATTGCCCAGCAGGTTCCTGCCGTTCTCGATCTTGTAGGCTTAGCTGACAAAGGTGATCGTTTCCCACACCAATTGTCGGGTGGAGAACAACAACGAGTATCCATTGCGCGTGCCTTCGTGAATCGGCCGTTGATTTTGCTGGCTGATGAGCCAACTGGAAACCTTGATCCCGCCACGGGTGAAGGAATCATGCGACTTCTCGAGCGCATTAATGCCACGGGCACAACGGTGGTCATGGCAACCCATGATCAGCGCATCGTGAACATGATGCGTCGTCGGGTTGTGCAACTTGACCGTGGCGTTATCGTCCGCGACCAAGAGCGTGGGGTGTACGACTGATGTTTACCCGAATGAGCTATGCCTTGCGCGAAACATGGGTGAGTTTCAGACGCAATATCACTCTCACTGGTGCCGCCGTAGTGACTTCTGCTGTGTCTTTGTTGCTCGTTGGCTCAACCTTTCTTATTCAGAGCGCCTTTGACAATTTGCTGACCCGTTGGAAAGGCGATGTTGAACTCATCGTGTATGTCCGATCAGATGCTGATGCGACGCAGGTTGACGTCATCAGGGGCGCCTTGGAATCTCAACCGTCAATCATTGATGTTTCTAAGTTGCGTTACCTCAATCAGGCTGAGAGTTACGCCGAGGCCGAGAAACTGTTTGCTGGAGATCCCGGAACACTGCGGCTATTGACTCCAGAAAATATTCCTTCGCAATTTAAAGTCGTACCTATTTCGCAGGACTCTAATTTGATTCGTGAACTTGGTGAACAATTCCGCAATATCCCGGGCGTTCGTGAAGTGGCCTACGCCCAAGATGTTTTTGATGTGGTAGCCCGCGTCTCGCAATTCATTCGCGTGGCCACGACGGTGATGTCCATAGTGCTTTTAGTCGTTGCGGTGGGGTTGATCTGGAATACCGTGCGAACCGCTATGTTCGCCCGTCGACGAGAGATTGAAGTGATGAAGTTAGTGGGTGCGACGAACTGGTTTATCCGCATTCCATTCATGCTTGAAGGTCTTTTGCAAGGTGTCATCGGCGGTGTTTTATCATGCCTCGGATTGTGGGGATTGAACACGGCATGGTCTGGGGCAGTTGCAGATTTCAATGACACTGAGTTGGCAGCTTTGGTTGTCACAGACGGATATATGCGTTTTGTGATGGTCATTTTGCTGCTCATCGGAGCGATTGCCGGTGCCGTGGGCTCGGGCATTGCCGCTTCACGTTTCCTTGACGTCTGACTCCCGATTAGGGTGAAACCATGGCTTACCAAGAGATCATCTATGAGGTTTCCGAGCAGATTGCGACGATCACCCTCAATCGTCCCGAGAAGTTAAACGCGTTTACTAATCGAATGCTCAAAGAAATCATTTCGGCTTTCGATGAGAGTGATGCCGATGACAACGTTCGGGCGGTGATCGTCACCGGTGCAGGTCGCGCTTTTTGTGCAGGGGCCGACTTATCAAGTGGTGGAGAGACTTTCGCTAAAGGTGGTAGCGATGTCAAAGCCACATCGGGTGTGATGCGTGATGGCGGAGGTTTGGTTTCGCTGCGAATCTTTGAAAGCAAAAAGCCAGTCATTGGTGCGATTAATGGGGCCGCAGTAGGAGTCGGTGTGACGATGACCCTGCCGATGGATATTCGTTTGGCTAGCGATCAGGCGAAATTCGGTTTTGTTTTCGCCAAACGAGGAATTGTTCCAGAGGCCGCCAGTAGTTGGTTCTTACCGAGGATTGTCGGCATTTCGCAGGCCGCGGAATGGTGTTTCACGGGGCGAATGATCAGCGCTACGGAGGCCAAGGAAGGTCGCTTGGTACGCAGTGTTCATGAGGCCGATGCTTTGTTGGATGCGGCAAGGGCTATTGGACGTGAGATCGCTGAAAATACGGCCCCAGTCTCGGTGGCCTTGAGCCGCCAAATGTTGTGGCGCATGCTCGGTGCCGACCATCCGATGGATGCTCATCGGATGGATTCACGGGCGATCAATTCACGTGGGGCCAGTGCGGATGCCAAGGAAGGCGTGATGAGTTTCTTGGAGAAGCGGCCAGCGAACTTCCCGGTCAAAGTCAGCGATGGGTTACCCGATGTCTTTCCAGATTGGGTCGAGCCCACCTTCTCCTAACGGGTTGGGTGCGATATCACCGCCGATATGCGAGTCATATTCCTCGACAAACTTTCCACTCACGAGAATCGCTTCGTAGGCTGACAGTGTGAGTAAGACAGATGAGACAACCTTGTATGAACGAGTTGGCGGGATGGATTTTTTCGTCTCACTTGTCGACCATTTCTATGCGGGAGTCGTGGTCGATGAAGCATTGTGGTCGCTATATCCCGACCAGAGCGATCTCGTGGGAGCCAAGCATCGTCTGGCGTTGTTCTTAGGACAATATTGGGGAGGTCCTGATACCTACAATCAAGAACGTGGGCAGCCGAAATTGCGCTTGCGGCATATGCCTTTTCATGTTGGACCGCTAGAACGTGATCGCTGGTTGCTACATATGGCGACAGCTATTGAAGCCACGACAACAGATGCCTCGATACGAGCCGAATTAACTGCTTATTTTGTGCCCGCTGCCGAACATTTACGCAATGACACAGGCCTGCCGATTAGTTCGTCGCGACCTAACTGAAAACAACAGTCTTGCGGCCATAGACCAAGACGCGATGTTCTAGATGGGCGCGCACTGCACGGGCGAGAACAATAGTTTCCAAATCGCGCCCTTTGCGAGTGAGATCAGCGACTGAGTCGCGGTGTGTCACGCGGGATACCTCTTGATCAAGTATTGGGCCCTCATCTAGTTCTTCGGTGACATAGTGCGCAGTAGCGCCAATGATCTTGACACCGCGATCATGGGCTTGACGATACGGATTAGCGCCGATAAAGGCCGGCAAGAAAGAGTGATGGATATTGATGATCCGTGATTGATAGGCATTGACTAATGCCGGTGACAAGATCTGCATATAGCGCGCCAAGACGACGAGATCTACTTGCTGCTCGTTGAGTGCGTGCAACACTGCCTGCTCTTGTGCGGCTTTCGTTTCCGGTGTCACGGGAAGATGCAGGTAGGGTACGCCCATGTGTTCAACCAAACTGGCATGATCGGGGTGATTGTTGATCACAGTCACAATCTCTGCAGGAAGTTCGCCTGAATGCCAGCGACTAAGGAGATCAAACAAGCAGTGTGATTGTTTGCTGGCCAGGATGGCCACGCGTGGCTTGTGGTCGGTGAAACGAAGATCGGCATGCATTGCGAACTGCGCGGAAACCACAGCAAAGGCCGGCAGGATTTCTTCTCGCCCAAGAGCAAAGCCATCAAGTTCAAATTCAACACGTTGGAAGAACACTTGCTCAACATCATCGGTGTGTTGCTCAGCGTGAACGATGTTTCCGCCATTGACAGCGATGAAATCAGCTACCGCAGCGACGACTCCGCGCTGGTCGGGACATGACAGGAGGAGTACGGCAGTAGTGGTCATCTTTTCAGTTTGCCGTGGAACCCGAGCATTTGCGACCCATGGATGCGGACGTGAGGCGAAAACAGCGTCAATTTAGTGGGTTAATAACGGCGGATGAGAGAGTGGCAGGCCACGGCTGCGGCTGCTGCGACATTCAATGAATCAATCTCGGGTGCCATCGCAATGCGCACCATGTGGCTCACCGCGCGAAGAGCAGCGTCGGAGAGACCTGTTCTCTCGGATCCAAGAACAATCGCTACTCGTGCATCCTTTGGCATGTGATTGCCGATCTCACGAATATCAACGGCATCAGCGCGTGGTGTCAAACCGCATACGACGCATCCAGCGTTGCGTAACTGTGTGAGCACAGTTGAAGCATCATCAACACGGCAATAACGCATCGTAAACGCGGTACCCATTGATACTCGTAAAGCGCGTCGCGCTAGGGGATCAGCACTGTTGCGATCAAGGATCAATCCATCCACACCGAATGCCGCAGCACTGCGTACGATTGCTCCGATGTTGGTCGGGTTATCCACGTCTTCGACGACCAGCAGATGGTGGGCCGTTGACAGCAACTCATCGAGTGTGAGTGGCGCTGGACGCTCAAATAAAGCAATGATGTCGAGCGCTACACCGAGTCCGGTCAATGTCTTGCGTACCTCGGAGGTCGCCGCGTACACCGGCACTGCTGGATCAATGTTTTCAACGATGGCCGTCGGAGTAGTGGCATCGGTGAGCGCCTCAACCATCACGCAACCTGCTGCCAAAGCGCGCTCAACAACCAAGTCGCCCTCAGCTACGAACATCCCAAGTGTGATTTTTTCAACCTCGCCCATCTGCATGCGTTTAAAAACTCGAGATGGGATATGTCGTGGACGAAGCTCTCTCTCTCGCAAACGAAAGCGGCTCAGTCGCGGGTCCTCAGGGTCGTCAACAAAAATCAGTTGGCGTGTCATCGTGCAACCGCAGAGAGCGTAAAGATCAGTAATACCAAGGGTAAGGCGCCCAGTCGGGATCCCGCTTTTCCAAGAAAGACTCGCGCCCCTCTTGTGCCTCATCGGTCATGTAAGCCAGACGTGTTGCTTCTCCAGCAAAAAGTTGTTGTCCGACGAGACCATCATCAATCATGTTGAAGGAAAACTTGAGCATCCGTTGCGCCATCGGACTTTTGGCGTTGATTTCCTTAGCCCACTGCAGCGCCGTGGCCTCAAGTTCGCGATGGGGCACCACCGCATTGACCATGCCCATTCGGTGGGCCTCATCAGCGCTGTACTCACGCCCTAAGAAGAAAATCTCACGAGCAAACTTTTGCCCCACTTGACGCGCCAGGTATGCCGAACCAAAACCACCATCGAAACTTGCCACATCAGCGTCAGTCTGCTTGAACCGTGCATGCTCTTGGCTAGCCAACGTGAGATCGCTGACAACATGCAGACTGTGTCCGCCACCTGCTGCCCAACCTGGTACCACACAAATCACAATCTTGGGCATGAAGCGAATGAGTCGCTGTACCTCCAAAATGTGGAGGCGCCCACTCTTGGCTGGATTGATGCTTTCGGCGGTCTCACCGTCGGCATAGCGATATCCGTCGCGACCACGAATTCGTTGGTCGCCTCCACTACAAAAAGCCCATCCGCCATCTTTTGCTGAGGGCCCATTGCCTGTCAGTAAAACACATCCAACATCGGTGCTCTGGCGGGCATGTTCGAGAGCGGAAAAGAGTTCGTCCACGGTGTGTGGGCGAAAGGCATTGCGGATTTCTGGGCGGTTGAACGCCACGCGTACCGTGCCGTGCTCAACCGAACGGTGATAGGTGATATCGGTGAAATTAAAGTCCGGTACTTGACGCCAAGCGGTCGGGTCGAAGATATCAGACACTTTTGTTTCGCTCACACACTCAGTCTCTCAGAAACTCACGCGTGAGATACAACTGTTGTTCTCATTTTGCTCATGGCTCAATAGTTCCTCTCAAAATCCGCTGTGGAAAAGCGATTTGTGGCATGCTTGGGCCGTGTCAAAGACCATTCATCCCACACTCATCGCTCGACTAACAGCTGAGGCAGTGGGCACGGCCTTATTGGTGGCCACGGTCGTTGGATCGGGCATCATGGCCCAGCGGCTCTCGCCCGACGATGTGGGTCTGCAACTGCTAGAAAATGCCGCTGCCACCGTTGGTGCCCTGATCGCCTTGATCTTGGCTCTTGGGCCAGTTTCTGGGGCTCATTTCAACCCAGTCGTCTCAATGGTCACGCGTTTATTCGGCGGTCTGTCAACACGCGACACTGTTCTCTATTCACTCGTACAAATTGCTGGCGGATGTATCGGGGCGATGATCGCCAACGTGATGTTTGAATTGGACGTCGTCAATCTCTCGACCAAAGACCGCTCCTCGGGAGCACTGTGGTTTTCTGAGGTAATCGCCACGATCGGTTTGGTCCTAATTATTTTTTGCATCGTTCGTAGTGGTCGTGCTTCGGCAGTTCCCTATGCCGTGGGTGTTTGGATTGGTGGCGCCTATTGGTTTACCTCGTCAACAAGTTTTGCCAATCCTGCCGTTGACTTCGCCCGTTCGTTGTCGAACTCCTTCGCTGGCATCAAACCATCCTCTATTCCGGGATTTTTGATGGCTCAGATTGTGGGAGGTCTGTTGGCGTACGTTTTAGTAAAAGTTCTCTATCCCGTTGCTCGTGACGAAGAAGCCAAATAACAATGACTCAGGCCCGACCAGAAGTTCTTTTCGTATGCGTCCACAATGCCGGTCGTTCACAGATGGCGGCGGCACTCTTGCAACATCATGCTGGGGACACGGTTCTTGTCCGCTCTGCTGGAACGGCCCCTGCTGATTCCATAAACAGTGCGGTTGTGGAGGCGATGGCTGAACTTGGCATTGATCTTCATGCCAATGGAGCGTCTCCCAAAAAGTTGACTGATGAAGCAGTAGAAATGAGTGACGTCGTAATCACCATGGGTTGCGGCGACAGTTGCCCGTTCTATCCCGGTAAAACATACCTCGACTGGAAACTTGATGACCCTGCTGGTCAAGGCATAGACGCGGTTCGCCCAATCCGTGATCGGATCAATGACCTCGTTCTTGAACTTCTCGCTTCCTTTCAACTCGAAGTTTGAGGCGTTTTACTTCCCCCCGCTAAGGGACCCTTAGCGAGAGGCGAATACGCTCTGAGCATGGGCAAGAATACACAGATCGTGCCATTACCAAATGATGATGCTGAAATCGTCAAACGTCTAGCGGACGCAGAATTGCTGGCTTTGGTGAGCACGGTGGCCCATCTGACTGGCGACTTGTCGCTACTTGACCCGCGTCTGATTCCTGATGTACTCAAACTCCGTGAGCCACAGAGTGGCTACGACGAGGAACAGCAAACTCTCGCTCGTGAGATCATTTTGCGCGGTCTACGAAAGTTTCGCGATGAGCAGCAACAGATTCCAGCGCGTCCTTCGCCCGACGATCTGCGCACCATTATGCAGTTCATCGCTGCCGAACCCGTGAGCGAGCGCTATGTGCCACTACTGCTTGAAGAACTCGCTATTGACGGTGATCAGTTGCGTGCCCCGCAGTGGACTAAGGATTCGATTGACTCTGAGCGTGAGTTCCATGCCATCGTCATTGGGGCGGGTATGTCGGGTATTGCTGCGGCTCATCGTCTGCGTCAAGCGGGTATCTCTGTCACGGTTTTGGAAAAGAATGAAGATGTCGGTGGTACCTGGCTAGAAAACAAATATCCAGGCTGTCGCGTGGATATTCAAAATCACATGTACAGCTACAGTTTCGCCCAGCGTCATGACTGGCCATACTTTTTCAGTCCGCAGCAAGTACTACACCAGTATTTTCGCGACTGCGCCGAGCAATTTGATTTGCTCCCGATCATCAAGTTCAATACCGAAGTTGAGTCCGCAGTGTGGGAAGAAGTGACTCAGCAATGGGTCGTGACTTCACTGGATGACGTGGGTCAGCGACAGATTGATCGGGCAAACATTTTGGTGTCTGCTGTCGGACAATTGAATCGCCCGAATTATCCAGACATCGCGGGGCGCGAATCTTTCGCTGGTGATGCTTTCCATTCTGCGCAATGGGATCAAAGTGTCGACCTCACGGGCAAGAGAGTTGCAGTCATTGGCACCGGTGCAAGTGCTTGCCAATTTATTCCACAAGTTGCAAAAGAGGCTGGCGAACTTTTAGTTTTCCAGCGCACGACACCTTGGATGATTCCCGCACCTCGATATCACGAGGCAGTGCCCAACGGATTCAATTGGATGTTGGCGCATGTTCCGTTTTATGCCGAGTGGTATCGCTTCTCAATGTTTTGGCGTATGGCCGAAGGAATGTTGCCTGCGGCCACAGTTGACCCCGAATATCCGCCCACAGAAAAAGCAGTGGGTCTGATGAATGAGATGATGCGCCAGATGTTGATGGAGTGGACACATGCGCTCACTGAAGGGGATGAGATACTGCGGCGTCAACTCACTCCGAATTATCCACCGCTATCAAAGCGCTTCATTGTTGATGATGGTTCGTTCGCTCTGACTCTGCGTCAGCCCCATGTGCATTTGGTGACTGAGTCCATTGAGTCCATTGAAGCAGGGGGAATTCGCACGGCGGATGGAGAATTTTTCGATGTTGATGTGATTATTTACGGCACTGGTTTCAAGGCCAGCCAATTTTTGACCCCGATGAAAGTAACGGGTATCAAAGGCACCGATCTCCACGAGCAGTGGGCAGGTAATGCTCGGGCGTACCTCGGAGTTGTCATTCCAAACTTCCCAAATTTCTTTTGTCTCTATGGCCCCAATACAAACATTGTGGCCAATGGATCGATTATTTATTTCAGTGAGTGCGAGGTGTATTACCTCGTCGAATGTGTGCGACTGTTGCTAGAAACAAAGAATGGTTCACTTGATCCACGCCAAGATGTGCACGACGAGTACAACGAGCGTATTGATGCCGCCAACAAGTTGCGCACATGGGGATTTTCTTCGGTGAGTAGTTGGTACAAGAATGCTTCTGGACGTACTGCACAGAACTGGCCATTCAGTGTTCTTGAATTTTGGGAACAAACCCGTGAGCCCCGTGCGGACGATTACACGCTTGTCAGAAAGTGCGATTGATGATGGAGGAATTCATTCACTACACCTCTGAAAATCGCATCGGTACCATCACCATTGATCGTCCAGCAAAAAAGAATGCAATGACATTTGCGATGTTGGCCGACTTCATCGCCACAGTTGAGCATGCTGGATCCGATGACGACATCTCTGTCTTGGTGATCACTGGTGTTGCGGGTTCATTTTGTGCGGGGACTGATCTCGCCGATCTAGCATCGATTCCAGGTGCGCAACGTGGACTGCGCGGTAGTGCAGAGGAAACGGAGAAATGGTGGCCGATTGTGCAATGCCCAAAGCCAACGATCTGTGCCATTGACGGACCAGCGATGGGTATGGGTGCCGAATTCACGTCGCAATGCGATATTCGTTTGGCATCCACGAACGCACGCTTCTCTTGGAACTTTGTGCACCGTGGTTTGGTTCCTGACACGGGAGCAGGAACTTGGCTTTTACCAAGGATTGTTGGTCTGCAAAATGCATTGCGACTGACGTACACCGGCGACATGGTTCTCGCGGACGAGGCCCTCCGCCTCGGTTATGTACTTGAAGTCGTTGAGCCTGACGCTCTCTTGCCACGAGCCTATGAAGTGGCCGCAAAAATTGCTGCAGGATCCCCTCACAGTTTGAAACTGATCAAAAACTTGACCTACAACGCTTTGACAGCCTCAGTCCCCGAGCACATGGAGCGACACACCGCTGCGATGTCGGCGAGTTTCAAGAGTGAAGATCATCGTGAGGGGGTGGCCTCGTTCTTGGAGCGACGACCGCCACATTTCACTGGACGTTAAGCACAGCGTCACTCCCAGGATGCTGAAGGGATCGCTGTCATCGGCAACGATGTAGGAATGCGGATTTTGTTAACAAATGATGACGGTATCGACTCGGTTGGTTTGCATGTCCTAGCGCGCGCTATGCGCCCCTTTGGTGAAGTGGTCATCGTTGCCCCTGATCGTGAATTCTCTGGCGCTGGTGCTGCCCTGGGTGCTCTTCATTTGATTCAACCAGAGGTCCACAAAGCTCATGTTGAAGGAATCGATGAAGCATGGGCAATCACCGGACCCCCAGCATTGTGTGTCATGTTCTCGCGCCTCGGCGCCTTTGGCCCACCATTTGATTTAGTGGTCGCAGGTATTAACCCTGGAGCAAATGTGGGTCGTTCGGTGTATCACTCAGGTACCGTCGGGGCTGCGCTCACGGCTCGGAATGGACTCGTCTCAGGAGTCGCTGTGAGTCAGTCTGTGACAGGTTTCGGTGTTGAGGGTCAGGGCTGGGATGAGATGTTGGTGGGGCAAAAGTGGGAGACCGCGGCGAGTGTAGCGGCATCATTTGTCGAAGGTTTGGTGGCCAACATGCCAAAGACACCAGTAGTAGTCAACATCAATGTGCCAAACATTGATTTGGCAGATATCAAAGGCTGGAAGTCGGCTCGCCTCGGTCATGAACCACCACGCCGAATGAGTACCGCAACTTTGGAACCAAAGGTCGGTCACGAGGGTGGTTATTACGTGCGCATGGCGTGGGGTGAAGCTGCTGAACTTCCGCAAGATACTGATGGTGGAATGGTCGCTGATGGGTACGTTGCTGTGAGTTACTTGAGTTCAATCGTCAACAGTGAACGTGATGATCTCTCGGCAGCCGAAGCAAGTATGTCGAAATTAATCACCCGCTGAGGAAAAAAGTAATTAGATAACAATCACGGGTGTGCCGATTTGGGCAAACTCCCATGTGAAGTCGGCGTCAAGATTGGCTTGGCG
>JBAWVW010000009.1:0-42490 GCA_037147055.1 Actinomycetes bacterium | reverse complement strand
CCCCTGAAAATGGTTGAAGATGTTGCCCTTGTGGGACCTATCGACAAAATCAAAGATGAACTTGTGCAGTGGAAAGAAACGTGCATCACCACCTTCTTACTCAGTGGGCCATCACAGATGCTTGAGTTCTACGCCGATCTCATCAATGGCTGATTGACAAATCCAGATGAGTCTCGAACTGTCTTCACTAACGGTTGCCCAACAACGTGAACTGCTGACGTCAAAACAAGTTTCATCTCGCGAACTTGTTGATGGCGCTCTGGCACGTATTGAGCAAGTGCAACCAGAACTGAATTGCTTTGTTGAAGTGTGGTCCGACGAAGCCCGTGAACGTGCGCAGTTTGTCGACATATCAACTGGTGGCCTTGCTGGAATTCCAATCGCCATTAAAGACACATCGTCATGGCTCGGACATAAGAACACTTCAGGTTCACGAATCTTCGAGCACAATGTTGCACGACATACTGACGCTGTTGTCCAGAAACTTCTTGATGCAGGCGCAATCATCGTGGGTAGCACCAACACACCCGAGTTTGCACATGCGGGCATCACCGACAACTTGTTGTGGGGTGCCACACGCAACCCACATAACCATGAACGAACAACTGGAGGATCAAGCGGTGGTTCGGCGGCAGCTGTTGCCAGTGGCTGTGTCGCACTTGCTGAAGGTAGCGATATGGGCGGTTCGGTGCGCATCCCAGCAGCATGGTGCGGCATCGTCGGACTGAAGCCATCTCTCGGTCGCATCCCGATGACCGCACTTCCCGGACTGTTTGACACCTTGTCACACCATGGGCCACTCGCCCGCACTGTTGACGATGCGTGGGAGTTCTTGCTGGCAACGCAGGGACCGTCACTATCTGATCCATTCTCGGTCCTTTCTTCGCTTAGCCGACCTACATCAACATCAATTGATGGAATGTCCATCGGACTATCACTTGACCTTGGTTGTTGGGATGTTGATCCCGACATTGCAACCGCCGTCAAAGAGACTGCTTCGCAACTCACCCGATTTGGTGCAAGCATTCACGATGTCAACCCCCACTTCACCATTCGTGACGGCGCACTGTGGCTCGAGATGTGGGGAATCTTTATGGCGGCTTATTACGGTCACCTTGTTGAAGAGCATCAATCAATCATGGATCCACTTGTGGTGTGGCTCATTCAACTTGGCGAAACGTTTAGTGCCCTTGATGCAAAGCGCATGGAAATTGAAAGGAGCCATTTCTGGAATCGCGCCACCGCTCCGTTACATGATCATGATGTTTTGATTTGCCCAACAATGTCGCAAGCACCTGGACCGGCAACCAAGATCGACAACATGTCACGCCCGGCGCTTCCCGACAACGGCTTATGTCAAACAGAAGACATGACCACAATCTGGAATTTGGCTTCACCACTGCCAATCGTCTCGGTACCATGCGGCTATCACACATCAGAAAAGAATGCTGGACTACCAATTGGCCTTCAAGTAGTCGGCAAACCTGGTCGCGAAGATCAGGTACTCGCCGTCGCAGCAGTTATTGAGAAGTTACGAAAGTAATCAGTCGCAACACGAGTCACGCCAACCACAGCCGCGACATTTGAAATGCGCATGCTCGGGCGAGAGATCTCCCCCGCATAACGGACATTCAGCAAAAGTTCCGCGCGGTGAGCGACACGCTCCACCATTTGTCGGCGGCGGAACCAGTTGCTCAAGGGGTTTTATCTCAGAAGTCACGCCTTAAGTGTGTCATTTCAATCGGTCCCAGCAAGTGACCCTCGGTAAGATTTAGTCACCTTTTGAGCCCGTATGTCTGATCCTTCACTCGCCCCACTTCCCCATCCCCATGTACCTGGCTCCGCTCGAGCCGCTCTGTCTTACCCCGCCTATCGATTGATCTGGAGTGGGCTGTTCTTATCCAATATCGGGACATGGATGCAGAACTTGGCGTTGCCGGCATACATCGACCATCGCACGGGCTCAGCGAAAATAGTCAGCCTCTTGGTCTTCGCTCAACTTGGCCCCATGTTATTGCTGGCGATACCTGGCGGAATTCTCGCTGATCGAGTCAATCGCCAACGGTTTTTGTTGGCCATGCAATGGATCCAATTAGTTTTCTCTCTCGTCTTGGCATTAATCGTCAGTGTTGACGGACCGATTTGGGCACTCTTCATCGCCCAAATTTCTATCGGTATCGGCAATGCATTGAACGCTCCTGCATCTCAAGCCAGCATTCCACTTTTAGTTGATCGCCGCGATCTTGCTGGAGCGATCAGCATGAATTCAATTCAACTCAACGCCAGTCGCGTGGCAGGACCCTCCATCGCCGCGCTGCTGGCATTGTGGGGCGTTTCGACCGCTCAGATTTTTGTAATTAACGCAGCCACATATCTGTTTCTAATCGTTGCCCTGACCCGAGTGGTGTTACCCGATATCCGCGGTCAACATCCTGAAAGAGGTTGGCGACGGATGCTCACTGGACTACGCATCAGTCGTGAACGCGGTGTACTCGCAAGACTTTTATTGGCAATGACTGGTTTTTCATTTTTTTCTCTAGCCTTCGTGGCGCTTTTTCCATCAGTGGCGCGGATCAACTTTGGTGTTGACCCTCTCGGCTCAACATATCGCTGGCTGTACGCCACGTGGGGCCTCGGTGCCTTCTTCGGGGCTCTGTCCACTGGCACAGTTTTGGCCAGCGTCCACAGACCAATGGTGATCCGTCGCGGACTGATTGGTTTCTCCATCTGTCTTGCGGGATTCGCATTAATGCATTCCCCTGCGCCGGCTTTCCCGATCGGGTTTTGTCTTGGCGTCTTTTATTTCATGGCTGCAAATTCTATGGCCACGGTGTTCCAGCAGAATCTGAAAGATGATGAACGCGTCACCATGATGCCGCTATGGTTCATGGCCTTTGGCGGAACAGTTGCAGTGAGTGGATTGGCAGCCGGTCCAATCATTGATGTCATCGGCACTCAATCAGTTCTTTTGTTCGGAGCCGCATTCGCCCTATTTCTGAGTTGGTGGTCAAACCTAGACCGACTGCCTAGCGACTCGTTCCTCAGTCAGCCATAACGGCGTTGACCACGCGCTCAAGACGCGCCACGCGACTTCCCTTGACTAACACGACTGCCTCAGAATCAAGTTCTTGCACACGCTGTTGCACTTCTTCTAGCGACATCGCTGGCACACCATAAGCCGTCGTTTCTACCGCCAGTATCTCTATGTGATACTTCTGAGCCTGATCCACTATCGCTAAGTACGCCGCCTGTGGATCGGTGATTTCGGCCATCACGCCAAGTACCGCTACTTTACGAACTGCTGGAATCTGCGCAAGTGTTTCTAAAGCCGCAGCCATTGAAGTGGGATTGGCGTTATAACAATCATCAAAGAGCAATGCCCCGCGTGGAGTGCGTTTGGCTTGCATGCGGTGTTCGGAAATCGTGGCCATGCTGAGCGCCAAAGCCATCGAGTCCAGAGAAACACCGAGAGATTCACCAACAGCAATAGCTGCGGCGGCATTATGTGCCATGTGGCGACCAGCAATAGAGAGTTTTATCGCACACGACCCAGATGGTGTGCATATCACGAATGCCGCGCAACCATGCTGATCAAGGGTGATAGCAGACATGTGGACATCAGCCGATGCAGATTCGCCATACGTCATCACGGGCGCACTTGAGCGCGCACTCATCGCCATCACTAAAGAATCATCAGCGTTCAAGATCGCCATTCCTTGTGGCGGCAAAGCCTCAATCAATTCACCCTTCGCTTCAGCCACGCCAGCGAGACCACCGAGCAGTTCGGTGTGGGCTTCGCCAACTCGCGTGACCACACCGATCGATGGGCGGGCGATCCGACACAGATCAGCGATCTGTCCATGTCCGCGCATACCCATCTCGAGCACTAACACCTCTGTCGTGATCGGAGCATTCAAAATGGTCACAGGAAGACCCTGCTCATTATTGAAACTTCGAATGTTGGCCACAACTCGCTTGCTCGGAGCCAAAGCAGCGGCAATCAGATCCTTAGTTGTTGTTTTACCCACTGATCCAGTCACGCCGACAACAACAGTCGACTCGGCGAACTGTTGACGCCCCCAGCGGGCTGCATCAATCAGCGCCGTCGCCGTATCGGGAACCACGATTGCCGAACCGCCACTACGTTCGACGACATCAAGCCGGGAACTCAGGTAAGCACTTGCGCCAGCCTTCAAAGCATCATCAATGAAATCGTGCCCATCACGCTGCGCCACTATCGGCACAAATAATTGATGGGGCGACACCTGACGTGAGTCAAAGGATGCGCCATCAATGTCAGTATCTGGTCCGACCAAACGCGCCCCAAGAGCATCCGCTAGGTCTTGGGCGCGCCATCTCATGAAATAGACGGTAGTTGCTATACCCGCTGTTTAGGTGTCAGTGCTGAACGTCAGCGAGAGTCTCGCCAAGTTCATACTTCACATATTCTTCGCCAGTGTCTTCAGCATTCTCAAACTGGATGACACCCATCTCTTCGTAGCGACGGCGCAACCATGAATCGTTACGATCCAAGAGTCCCAACTTCTTACAGTTCGGGACAATCTTGGCGAATAACATCTGCTGGAAGATTTCACGAGTTGGGTCACGCAAGATCAAAGGCACGACATCGCGTGGGTTGACGCCCATGCGCTCCCAGACCTCTTGCGACATGAAACGGTCGCGCATCCGCACCGATGCCTCATAGGCAAACTCCTGACGCTCTTTGATCTCAAGGTCACTCATGTCCTTGTAGACCTCTTGCAGAGAAAGTACGCCGAAGGCCACATGGCGGGCTTCGTCACTCATGACATAACGCAACAATTTCTTTAACAGTGGCTCGGTGGTCATCTGTTGCATGTTGCCGAAAGCAGCCAAAGCCAAACCTTCAACCATGATCTGCATACCTAAGTAGGTCATGTCCCAACGACTGTCATTGACAATGTCATCGAGCAACATCCGCAGGTGGGCATTGATCTGATATGAGCCACCAAGTTTTTCATCGAGATAGCGAGCGAATACTTCAACGTGACGGGCCTCGTCAACGACTTGGGTGCTGGCATACAACTTGGCGTCGTACCATGGAACTGTCTCCACGATTTTGGCGGTACAAATAAGAGCACCCTGCTCACCATGGAGGAATTGCGACAAACTCCAACGGCGCTGCTCAATACCGAAAGCAGTCCACTCTTTGTCGCCCCACTTGTCCATCACTGTGCCTTCATAGTGATTGGCTGTCAAGCCTGAAGCAAGCGCTGCCTGATCGGTACTGACCTGCTTTTCCTCATCGACAACTGTCTCCCATGGCAGGTCGGTCGTGGCGTTCCACTGCCCAACTTTGGCCTTTTCATACAACTTGCGGAGGGCCGGACGCGACAGCGAATAATCCCACGTAAAAATCGCATCAGCATTGTCTTTGACAATGTGCTGGATTGAGTCAACATCACTATTGGTGATGGACAAAATCGCTTCAATATCATTGAGTTCACTGCGACCCAACATTTCTTGGCTTTCGTTTTCGGTAATGCTCATTTTTTCCCCTTTAGGTTTTGATGTGTGTAAAAGTTTGCTGATTTAGACTGCTGCTACTGCGTTTAAAGCGCTGATAAATGGACCAAAGAACTTTCGCGCCGAATCCGGGTCGGCTAAGTCGAAGTGCTCACTCGGAGCCAAGAAGTAAGAGATGACAAGACGTGCCAACATCTCCACGAAGACATCAGCCTCCTCAGCTGGAATAAATTCGAGTGCTAGAGGAGTGATGTACTGCGAGGCGACGCGCAAAATGCGTGGCAATCCCTCAACCGTCAAAGACTTCAGGGCCGTACCCTCTTCAGTAGACAGCATCATTGCTAAATGTTGATCGCCACGCATTGCACGAAGCGCGTACACCGAGACTCTGACGGTGAAATCAAGTAAGGACTCAACCTCGGTCAGTTTGGTGCTCATGCCCTCAAAAAAATCTTCAAGTTCGCGCACCCGCAGTGCATCAAACATCACGTCTTTGCCGCCAGGGAACAAGCGATACAAAGTCGCCCGTGAAACTCCGGCCTCCGTTGCCACGTCATCAATAGTCAGTTTGTTGATACCCCAGCGGTCCACACAACTACGAGCAGCATCAAGGATACGATCTTCCTGCGAAGGACCAAGATTGACAATATTGCTCACCCATGAGACATTAAGACCTTTGGTGTCTCATTGTCAAGGAGAATTCAAGGTAAAAGTTTCGCTAGTCTGAGGGTTTATCCACAATCGGAAGGAAAATCCATGTTTCGTCGCCTCACAGCAACCGCTCTAGCCATCGCCGTTGTCTCACTCGTCGCTTGCGGAAGCGATGACAAAGGTTCAACTGCTCAAGGCGGCGATACTTGCGCCACGATCACCCCAAAGGTCCTGACAATCGGAACTGGATCTCCCGCTTATTCTCCTTGGGTCGAAAATGATGCCCCAGAGAGTGGTGAGGGTTTTGAAGCCGCTGTTGGACTAGCCGTCGCTAAAGAACTCGGTTACGAAGGCACTGCTGTGAAGTGGGTGCGCACAACTTTTGATGAAGCCATCGCCCCTGGTGCTAAGAATTTTGACTTCAACCTTCAGCAGTACTCCATCACCCCTGAGCGCGCTGCAACAATCAGTTTCAGTGACCCGTACTACTCCTCCAATCAAGCCATCGTGGCGCTGAATGCAAATGTGCCCAAAGGTGCACTCACCGCCGAACTCTTGGCTTCCATCAAGTTCGGGGTGCAGGCCGGCACAACAAGTCTTGACTTCGTCAATGAGGTCATCAAGCCGAGCAATGAAGTTTTCGTCTACGACGATAACGCCGGCGCCAAGGCCGCTCTTGAAGCAGGCCAAATTGACGCCATTGTTGTTGACCTGCCAACGGCCCTATACATCTCCGCAGTCGAGATTGAAGGAACTTCAGTCATCGGTCAGTTCCCCGCCGCTGCGGGTGGCACGTCGGATGACTACGGCATGGTGTTCGAAAAAGATAACGAATTGGTGGCCTGTGTGAATACCGCTCTAGCCACCATCAAGGCTTCTGGAGCACTTGCGACAATTGAGCAGACCTGGCTGAGCGATAACACTGGTGTTCCAGTCATCACTCTCGACTGACCCAGCGCAACTGTTGGCAACAAACACAAGAACGATATGGTGCCCGAGATGAGCGATCACTCGGGCACCAATTCACTCAACGAGATTTCCAAACTGCGACCGATTTCGCGGCGGCAAGTTTTTGAACGCCGTCAAAAAAGACGTTCTTTACTGATCGCCTTGGCGTCATCTTTGGCTGTCATCGGACTTTTAGTCGCACTCATTCCCCAGACTCCAGGCTGGTATAAGGTCAAGCGCTCATTTTTTAATGGCCCCATTCTTGACGAAACCTTTCCTGCACTGTTGAGAGCTTTTGTGAAAGACATCCAGATTTTCTTATGGTGTGCACCATGTATTTTGGTTTTAGGAATGTTGTTAGCGATTTGCCGCAACGTCCGCTCCCCGCTTCTCTTTCCCTTACGGCTGTTCGCCGCTGCCTATACCGACATCTTTCGCGGCATCCCAGTCATCTTGACCATCTTGTTGATCGGCTTTGGAATTCCCGGACTGGGAATGGATCGGCCATGGAGCAGTCCCTATTTATGGGGCTCGGTTGCATTGATCTTGGCCTACTCGTCCTACGTCTCTGAAGTATTTCGCGCTGGCATTGAAAGCATTCACGAAAGCCAGCGTGCCGGCGCTCGATCCCTTGGTCTGTCATCGAGCCAGACCTTGCGCCACATCATTATTCCGCAAGCGATTCGACGCGTCATCCCACCTTTAATGAATGACTTTGTGAGTTTGCAGAAAGATGTGGCCCTGATCAGTTTGATCGGCCCGATTGAAATTCTGCGGCAAGCCGGCATTGATAAATCGAAGTACGCCAACTTCACGCCCTATGTCGGAGCGGCCATCATCTTTCTCTTGTTGACGATTCCCGAAACGCGTTTCGTTGATCATCTGATGTCGCGCGAGCGGCGCCGTACATCTGGGACGGCAGTGCGATGACTCCCAAAATCTTGCTTGACGATGTACACAAATCTTTCGCGACACGATCAGTACTCAAGGGCATCTCGCTAGACATCGCCCAAAGCGAAGTCATTGCTTTCATCGGCTCATCTGGTTCTGGCAAAAGCACGCTGTTACGCTGCATCAATCTTCTCGAATCAATTGATGATGGGGCAATCTTTCTTGACGGCGTTGATATCAGCGCGCCAGGTCTGAACCCCGACCCAGTACGCCAAAGAATCGGCATGGTCTTTCAAAGTTTTAATCTTTTTCCCCATATGACTGTTCTGCAAAATGTTTCCCTCGCTCCGCACAAAGTTCTCGGTCAATCCAAAAAGGAATCCGAAAGTCACGCTCGCGAATTGATTGCCCGCTTAGGTCTCAGCGATCGCGCCGATGGATATCCCGATCAGTTATCAGGCGGGCAACAACAAAGAGTCGCTATCGCTCGAAGTTTGGCAATGAACCCAGAGGTGATGCTGCTTGATGAGATCACGTCGGCTCTTGATCCCGAACTCGTGGGAGAAGTTTTGGATGTCGTGCGCGAACTGAAGAATAACGGGATGACGATGTTGCTGGCGACTCATGAGATGGGTTTCGCAAAAGAGATTGCTGATCGGGTGTGCTTCTTACACGAAGGTCAAATTTTGGAGTGCTCAAGCCCAACAGAGTTTTTCAACAATCCCACGCATCATCGGACACAACAATTCTTACAACGCGTGACTGATGCCGGTCGTCTTTAGCCCGACACGCGACCACTTGTAACGCCGCACACAATGTTGCGATGAATGCATAATTTAATTTCCTGTTGCAACTTTTCTTGATCCCAAGAATTGATGAAATCGGCGTGACCAGTGAGCAAACTGCCTGACGCTAATTGCAGTTGCGAGGCATCACCAGTCACGGGGTACGTCACCGCAAAGATTAACTGTGGCACGGAAACTGGATGAGAACTCGGGCACTTTCCGCCAGAAGAGTAATGCATGTGCTTTCGATGACCAGCAACATCAAGATTCTTTCCGTCCCAACAATCGGGGAAAGTGACGTCGAGACGCAAACCACGACTTGGTGGACATGCTGGTGGCAGTTCCTCGCGCAGTCCCCCAGAACCACAGGACCAAGCCACCACCGAAACTGGTTGGGGAACCGTCGCTGTGGCATCACCCGCGATCATCATTAATCCTGCCGGAAAGGCGGTCACACTCAAAGGGTCGACACCCAAGCCCGCACGATAATAGGCCACGCTTTTTTCTGGCGTGATCAACTCCCCTTCATCCAATAATGCAGGCGCCCAATATGAAGCCGTATCAAGTTGCTGTTCACATGTGGTGGGTTGTTCTAGGAGATCTTGTAACTGTGCATCAGCATCAGCAGCGACATTGCCGAAGAATGTGTGTAAGTGCGAAGCGCCGGCATCGCCTGGATAAACAATCGGGTCATCTGGTAACGCATGACTAAACGGACATTCAACGACGAATTGTCCAACCCCACCTTGAGGGCCAGCAATAGGTCGATCAGGCTGACCCATCATTACGGCTGAATCAACGGGCATCTTTGAATGATCGTGACCTCCAGCGCCATTGGAATTGCCTACACAGGCCACGGTCAACGACAAAAGCCCAACGAAGAAGAATGCTCTTGTTCGTCGGGCCATGTCGTTGCGCTTCCTAACTAAATAAAATCTGACTAGATCAGCTGATCTTGTCAGGCACCGTAATTGCATCGAGGTCTACGACTGGTGGTGTCGCGCTCGCTGCGACACCAGGTGCTGTTGCTGCATCGGGCATCGAATCAAACACTGGCATCTCCGGGAGAGTAGCCGTCTTCCAATCGACTGAAGGAGGTGCTGTTGCCTGATCTGCCAACCACGTGATGACCTGAAGGTCGCCAGCAGTCCAATCACCAGCGTCCTGACTAAGCGGAGTCCCGCATGGTGCCAACTTCTCAAGATCAAGTGGAGCGGACGTTGTGAAGGTATTACCTTCGAAGCAGTTACCCAACGTCCACAAGTCTGTGCCAGCTGAACCAACAGCAATGTCGGCGCGACGATTGTCTTCTAGCACGTTATTGCGCACGGTATTGTCCTGACTGTCCCAAAGAATTCCGCCACCTGGCTGAACCGGGGTCAGTTTCTTGCTATCCGCACACGATGTATCCCATGCTGACTTTTCGGGCATTGCGTCATTCGGATCGTCTTCAAGATACGGAACAAGACCAATACCAGTCTTATTGTGATCCCACACTCGGTTGCGCTCAATAATATTTTGCACTCCACCGGCACTCAAAATTCCATTGCCCATCGCCAAAATCGCCACATCAATTGCCGGCGTATCAGCCTGGTTATTGGAATAGACCAAGTTGCCGATGATCGTCGTCTTACGCTCCGGATAACACAATTCATAGCTACCGCTGTTGGGCACAACGCCAGCGCGGTTATTGCGGAAGATTGAACCCGTGATCACAAGGTTGCCGCCGGCATTGGTACCCGAATAGCCAAGACCATTGTGCTCGGAAACAAAATTGCGAATCAACGAATCACATGGGTAACACTCGCCTACATACACCCCAGCATCTGGGCTTCCACCACCGTAGGAGTTATCAATGACTCCACCGACGGAGTCAAAGACATAGACGCCGTAGTCACCATTGCGCCATGCCGTGAGATAGTCGCCGCGATAGCCAGTCACGCCAGTCCAGAAAAATCCGTTCTTGGTGTAATTCATGGCAGTCATATTTTCGAGGGCCACGCCATTAGCTCCAACAACGCGGATGCCGTTATCAAGTTCAAAGTTGCCATCAAGGATCACGGTATTGCGATCAAGCCCGCGAATAATGATGTTGTTCGTCGTCACCTGAATAGCCTCTTGATAGGTACCAGGAGCAATGAGAATGAGATCGCCTTCGACTGCTGCGTCGACTGCACCCTGAATTGTCGGGTAATCAGCGGGGACATTAAGAACGCCCTCAGTTGCTGGAGCATCAGTTGCTGGGACTTCAGTGACTGGAGCCTCAGTGGCGGGTGAACTATCACTCCCGCCGCAGGACACTAAGACCCCAGCAAAAATAATCATTCCGCAAAGTTTGCGTACCGAACGTTTCATCATTTTTCTCCCCTTGTGATTGTCTAACTGCTTAAAACATACTTGCTACGAAATGATCGAAGGTCATTTCATGCTCAAGAAACTGTAATTGTCCCAAACATGCCTGCGCCTGGAACCCCGTGAATTGAGCAATAGAAGGTGTAAACACCTGGGGTCGTAAAAACATGAGCGTAGGTCGCCTTCGGAGGGAAGTCGGTGGAGGGCACGCCCCAAGCCGTAGCCGAGGAATCGGTCGATAGTAACTCGCGCAACTTGACGTCACTAGAGACCGAGTCGGGAAGAAGATTATGGTCATTGCGACCCTGATTGTCGAACACCACTTCAGTTCCAGCAGCAATTTCAAGAATCAACGGCCGAATTGAATTGTCTAGAACATCAACGGTCACTGACTCGCCCGTAGCAGGCACCGTGATTGACACAGTGTCAACTGAGGCTGAATCTGAGGATCCCCCACAGCCCGCAAGACTGACCATCACTACCGATCCGAAACATAATCCCAAAAACTTCATGCTTCTATTTTGACCTTAGGCCGTCGGCAACGTGTAGTCAGCGAAGCGTTCTCGAAGAGTTTTCTTAGAAAACTTGCCGACACTCGTTTTTGGGACCTCGTCAATGAAAACGACATCATCAGGAACCTGCCACTTGGCGACTTTGGTGCCGAGAAAATCAAGAATCTCTTCCTTGGATATGCTTGCCCCTGCTTCAAGCACGACGCAGGCCAAAGGTCGCTCGCTCCAACGCGGATGCAAGACGCCAATGACTGCGGCTTCGCGAATGAGTGGGTGGGCCATCAATTCATTTTCCAACTCAACCGAACTGATCCATTCTCCACCACTCTTGATGAGGTCCTTCGTGCGATCAAGTAGACGAATTCGCCCACGCTCATCCACGCAGGCCACATCACCAGTTCGCAACCAGTGATCCTCACTGAAACTTTCTCCCGCTCGTTCATCGTTGTAATACGTTGAAGCAATCCAGTTGCCGCGGCATTGCAGTTCGCCGCTGGACTCTCCATCCCACGGCACACTGATCGTCGTACCAGGTTCAACAACGCGACATTCAACACCAAAGACAATGCGCCCAACCTGAGTTCGAAGATCGGCTTGAGCATCGACATCAAGCAGCAACTGATCACCGTCAAGATGACAGACCGCAGCGATCGGGCTCGTTTCCGTCATGCCCCAGGCTTGCAAAATGGGTAATCCTGTTTGAAGGCGATATGCCTCACTGAGAGCACGCGGAACAGCTGAACCACCGCACGGAATGGCTCGCAAACTTGAAGTATCGCGACCTTTCAACTCGGGTAGAACGCCCATCCAAATAGTTGGCACTCCGGCTGCGATAGTTGGACGTTCGTTGACGATCAAGTTGGCCACCGCAGGACCCGACAAATCGGGACCGGGCATCACCAGATCAGCACCTGATGCAACAGCAGCGTGGGCTAGACCCCAGGCGTTGGCGTGAAACATGGGAACGACGGGCAGGATCTTGTCGCTCTCGCTCACGCCCAGACCGGCAGTCATCATCGTGGCCATGGTGTGCAGGAATGTGCTGCGATGGGTGTACACCACGCCCTTGGGATTACCTGTCGTGCCACTCGTGTAACACATACTGGCGGCGGTGTTCTCCGGTACTTCCACGAATTGTGCGGGAGCCGCTTTCGCAAGTAGTTCTTCGTAATCATATGAAGCAATGCCAGCCAGATCAGAAGGAATCTCGCCCTTACCATCATCCATGATCACCAAATGTTTGACGGTAGTAAATGTGGGCAATAAAGGAGCCAGCAAAGCAAGCAACGACTTGTCGACAAAAATCACTTCGTCTTGAGCATGATTGACGATGTATGTCAACTGCTCGGGGAACAACCGAATATTAAGAGTGTGCAACACTCGTCCGGTGCACGGTGCGGCGAAGTACAACTCGAGGTGTCGCGCAGTGTTCCATGCGAATGTGGCAACGCGACCATTGCTGGAGATTGCGAGTTGATCAAGAACTGTTCCGACCTGACGCGTGCGTTGGGCCCATCGCGCATAGGTCGTACGTTCAATACCAGTGCCCGTTGCGGTGACGATCGTCTTATGCCCGAAATATCTCTCGGCGCGATCAAAGAGATGCAAAATACTCAGCGGTACTTCTTGCATCAATCCTGGAATCTGCGAAATTTCTGCCGACATAATGTCCCCCTTGTGTGACTCTCTGAGCGTACTCTCGCTTAGATTAGTGGCTATGTCCGACGCCTCATCTCCTCACGAAATAGAGGTCAGCGCAGGACGCAAAAGATTAATCCTGATTGCCTCGGCAATACTTTTTGCTGTGGGAACCTTCGGCAGTAACGTCGGGCCCGCTTGGGTTGACGAGCGCCCAGCGGTGGTCTTGGCTCTCTCAAGTCGCAACCGCAATCTTTTCGCCTCAGTCCCCTTCATTGATCCTCTGCCCTACGTCCTCATCGGTTTCACGCGCCTTTTCATTGCTGGGATGGTCCTATTCTTTCTAGGTCGCTGGTATGGGGATCGCGCCCTCGGATGGACCGAAAAGCAGGTCGGTGAATTGCCAGGGGTTTACCGCTGGTTCGCCAAGGCTATGGACCGCGCTGGTTGGTTAGTAATTATTCTGTTCTGTGGATCAAACCTGGTGTGGATGATGGCAGGCCATCGTCAGATCGCCACCAAAAAATATGCCTCGCTTCTTGCAACTGGTATCGCCATCCGCCTTGCGGTGATGTGGGCGGGTGGCAAAGCCTTTGAAGATCAGATCAGATCGTTTCTCCACTGGATGGAGTCATACCAGTGGTATGTCGTCGGCGGATTATTTGCTCTTTCATTTCTGCAGTCCGCTCGCAAAAACCGCAGCAGAACATCTACAGTAAGTAAAGAACTTGAGTACCCAAGCGAACAGTGATCGCACATGTACTCAGTCACAAACAACATCTCAGTCAATCCCCAAACAAAGGAAACTTCATGACCATTTCAGTAGGAAACCAAATCCCCAATGTCACACTGCATGTTCTTGGCGACAATGGCATGCCCGCCCCCGTCAACTCGGTTGATGTATTGGGCAAAGGAAAAGTTGTTCTATTCGCCGTACCTGGAGCATTTACACCTGGATGCTCAATGGTGCACTTGCCCGGTTATGTCAAGAATCTGGGCGCCCTTCGCGCCAAGGGTGTTGACACCATTGCCTGTGTCAGCGTCAATGATCCTTGGGTGATGGATCAGTGGGGTAAGAGCAGTGGTGCCGAAGGCATCCTGATGCTCGCCGATGGTTCTGGTGTCTTCACCGCCGCTATGGGACTTGCTATGGATGGTTCCGGCTTCGGACTCGGATCACGTTCACAGCGCTACTCGGCAGTCATTGAAAATGGTGTCATCACCGAACTCAATGTTGAAGAAGGCGGCGGGATCACCGTCAGTGCCTGCGAAATCGTTCTTGAACACCTCTAAGACATCGCTACGACGACTAGGTACTACGACTTGGCAACGAGGCGACTGAGTTGCTCAATCCGAGGGTCCTGAGGTCCAAGTAAATCAACCAGTTGACTCACCACAAAATCACTGTTGAAGCTACCCACTTCAATCATGGCTTCAAGATCGGCCCAGTCTTTGGTCCGGTTAAACATCGCTTTGAAAATTGCAAGAAATTCTGCTGACAGGATGGGAATTTCTACTCCGTTCAAAGTGCCTTGTGATGTTTTCAAACTCATGTGCTGATGAAGATCTGACACATTGAAGAACAAATCGACGGGCGTCTCGTCCCAAAAAACTCTGGTCTGGCCTTCTGCTTTCAAATATCTGAGTTGACTATCAGTGAATTCAATCACCGAGTGAAGCGCCTTTTGGACGACTGATACTTGTTCGGCCGGCAGAAATATGTTGATATCGATGTCGCGGGTTGCTCGGGGTTCCCCCGTACAGTAAGCAAGCGCTAACGCTCCTCCAAACGCATGACGCACATCTGCTTTGTCAAGCAATTGGTGAATCGTCAAAATGCGATCAACGAGCGAAATCATGGAACGTACTGAGCTTTCGCTGATTGTGCCGCAGCTGGTCGTTTCGGCAATGCATCAGCAAGATGCAATACCTGCGCAAGTCGCTCACCGCACACCTCTCGATTGAGGGCTGGATTTTTCCGGCGGAAAGTGATCTGAACCTCGAGATCACAAGCATCAGCAATTCGATACAAAGAAGACAACGAAGGTGAACGACGACCTGATTCATACTCAACTAGCGCTGCGGGAGTCGTTTGTGCGCGGCGAGCGATTTCACGCTTAGAAAGTTCGGAAATTTGTCTGATTCTCTTCACGACCCATTGACCGCTATTCGGCAGAGACTTCGTTGTTTTTTCCATCAGCCACCTCAATGTGGAACTCTAGAGTGTTATAGAAAACGATAACACCATTTTTCGGAGTCCCACCGGCCGGATTCACATTCTTTTCAGTAGTTAAAAACCTAAAGCAGGTTCAAGACCCATCGTCACGCCCGGCAAGTCAGCGATCTTTTTGCAGGCCAGCACCACGCCTGGCATAAAACTCACTCGGTCATAACTGTCTTGACGAATGGTCAGCGTTTGTCCTGCTGAACCCAAGATGACTTCTTGGTGAGCCACCATGCCGCGCATGCGGACCGAATGTACGCGGATATCAGCAGGGCCCTTGCCTCCGCGTGCACCTTCGATCACTTCATGAGTCGTTGGGTCAGGGGCCCATTCACTTGATGCTGCAGCCATGCGATTGGCCGTTGCGACAGCAGTTCCACTTGGGGCATCAGCTTTGCTGTCGTGATGCAACTCAATGATTTCAGCAGTCTCAAACCATGGTGAAGCCATCTCGGCGAACTTCATCATCAGCACTGCGCTAATCGCGAAGTTGGCAGCGATCATGCAGTTTGATGAACTAAAGACCGAACGAAAACCAGCAATGTCGGCATCAGTGAACCCAGTTGTTCCCACGACCGCGTGAACACCATGTAATGCGCACCACTGCAAATTCGTACGTGAAGCATCGGCAATGGTGAAGTCGATGGCTACTTGCACGCCAGCATCGGCCATGGCGCGCGGGTCGGCAGCGATGGAGATTCCGTGGATGACTATGCCCACACATGCGGGATCAACTGCAGCCACCAATTCAAGGTCAGGGTCGGCCATGACTGCATCGCACACGGTTGCCCCCATGCGCCCACCGGCACCAAATACCCCGACGCGAATTTTTGAATCAGCCATACCTTGATCATAAACCCTAGAACGAGACAGGCTCCCGTCTCTTTCGAGATCGGGAGCCTGTCGTTACTCAGTTATTGGTTGATTAATCAGCGATGACGGCGGGGACCGCGGTCATTTCCACCACGACCACCACGGTCGTCACGGGGTGCCCGCTCCGAGCCACCAGCTTCGCCGCCGGGGCCGAGGTCGCCGAGTTCACTACTGATCTCGCTGTCGAAAGCGTCATCGAAACTGACAGTCACAGGACCAGTCGCAGGTGCAGCAGCACGAGGTGCCGATGCCGCTGGGGCTGAAGCAGCAACCGGTGGGTCGCCAGCCAAAGTCAAACTGACCTTGCCCTTGTCGTCGATGTCCTCAACGCGAACTTCGATTTCTTGACCGAGTGTCAAAACATCTTCCACGTTGTTGATGCGCTTGCCAGCACCGAGCTTCGAGATGTGAATCAGTCCATCACGACCAGGAAGGATGTTGACGAATGCGCCGAACTTAGTGATGCTGACAACGCGACCGTTATAGATCCCACCGAGTTCTGCCTTAGGAGGATCGACGATTGCCAAAATACGAGCCTTGGCGTCTTCCATCCTCCATGCTTCGACAGCACCGATCGTCACAATTCCGACAACTCCATCGTCGTCGACAGCAATGTCGGCGCCAGTTTCCTGCTGAATGGTGTTGATGACCTTGCCCTTTGGTCCAATGACTTCGCCGATCTTGTCCATCGGAATGGTGATCGAAATAATCTTCGGAGCAGTCTCTGCCACTGTGTCACGGCCCTTGGAAATTGCCGCGTTCATGACCTCGAGAATTGTCATCCGGGCTTCCTTGGCCTGCTGCAAAGCCGCCGCCAAGACATCGGCGGGAATGCCATCAATCTTGGTATCGAGTTGCAATGCAGTCACCACTTCAGCAGTTCCGGCTACCTTGAAGTCCATGTCACCGAAAGCATCTTCGGCTCCCAAAATGTCAGTCAGGCTGAGGTACTTACCCTCGGCGTAGATGAGTCCCATGGCGATACCTGCAACGGCTGCCTTGATTGGCACACCAGCATCCATCAACGACAGGCTGCTTGAGCAGACTGCGGCCATTGATGTGGAACCGTTCGAACTCATCACTTCGCTGACCAAACGCAACGCATAAGCGAAGTCATCTTGGTTAGGAACAACTGGCAATAATGCCCGCTCAGCCAAAACACCGTGTCCGATTTCGCGACGCTTAGGTGTACCCACGCGACCGGTTTCACCGTTAGCCCATGGGGCCATGTTGTAGTGGTGCATGTAGCGCTTGGAGTTCACTGGCGACAAAGTGTCAAGCATCTGGTTCATGCGGGGCATGGCCAAAGTCGTCACGTTCATCACTTGAGTTTCTCCACGCTGGAACAATCCAGAACCGTGTGCAGTACGCAGAACACCAACTTCGGCCGAGACTGGACGAAGATCGCGTGGTCCACGACCGTCAATACGGATGCCGTCTTCGACGACGCGCTTGCGCACCAACTTTTTGGTGAGGCTGCGAACAGCTTCCTTGATCTCTTTGTCGCGACCAGCGAATGGAGCATCAGCAGAACCTGCCAATTGCGCCACGGCAGCGTTACCAGCAGCATCAGTAGCAGCGTTGCGCTCAGACTTCAGAGCGATGCGTACTGCATCAGCCAACAATGGTGTGGCGATTGCTTCAACAGCAGTCCATACATCGTCACCGTAATCAAGTACTGGTGTGTACTTCAGTGCAGAAATTGGTCCGCGAGTTGCGATGACCGAAGCCAACAACTGACGCTGCAAAGCGATCGACTCTTTGATGTACTGCTTTGAGGCGTCAAGGCCACCAGCGAGAACAACTTCGTCAACCTTTGGCGCACCGTTGGCATAGAAGTCGAAACTCTTTTCGGTTCCACCGGCTTCAACCATCATGATTGCAACGTCTCCGTTGTCAAGTTCACGACCGGCAACAACCAGTTCGAAAGTTCCCTCTTCACCCTCAGCATAAGTCGGGTGCGGAGTCCATGTGCCGTCTTGCGTGAAAGCAATGCGCACTGCACCAATCGGACCATCGAATGGGATTCCACTGATCATCAAGGCAGCCGAAGCGGCGTTGATGCTCAAGACGTCATGCGGGTTGATCTGGTCGGCACCCAAAATGGTGAGAACGATCTGCACTTCGTTGCGGAAGTCATCTGGGAAGGCTGGACGTAATGGACGGTCGGTGAGTCGGCAGGTCAAAATTGCTGCTTCGCTCGGACGTCCCTCACGACGGAAAAAGGCGCCGGGAATTTTGCCGGCTGCATAGGCCCGCTCTTCCACGTCGACGGTTAATGGGAAAAAGTCAATGCCCGGACGGACATCTTTGGCGGCGTTTGCAGTAGCAAGAACGATGCTATTACCAATGCTGGCAACAACTGCTCCCTGACTCTGAAGAGCCAGTTTTCCTGTTTCAAACGTCAGGGTCTTATCGGTTCCCCCAATGGGACCCGACACTCGGATGGCGTCGGCCATGGCGAGCTCCTTTCGCGCAATCTCGGCTCCTTGCCGGATTGCATATGGAGTAGCGGGTCGGCTCCCAGTCGGCTAAGTCGGCACCTCGGTGACGGCCACGGCGACTGACAACCAAACCTTCACTACTCGGTTTGTTTGTTATGTGTATTGCAGTTGAAACCGCGTCTCAGCGACGTAGACCCAACTTGGCAACGATCTCGCGATAACGCTCGACGTTGCGACCTTTGACGTAGTCCAAAAGACGACGCCGACGACCTACCATCATCAACAATCCACGACGACTGTGGTGGTCGTGTTTGTGATCCTTGAGATGCTCTGTGAGATGACTAATCCGCTCAGTAAGCAACGCGATCTGAACTTCAGGCGAGCCAGTATCTGACTCGTGAGTGCGATTCGCTGAGATAGTTTCAATTTTGGGAATACCAGCCATAGCCGTCCCTGCCTTCCGTATAAATACGACTCGGAGGTCGCGCCCCACCAGGTGATGGTTCGCATCGTGCCAGAGTCGAAACCCCAACAGACCCCGTCAGCCTACGGGCACTGATCAGGGCTTCCACCGAGCGGGTGCGGGCTATTGCCTTCAGCCCAGTACCAGTGTGCGGGGCAGGGACTGGGGTCCGCTGCGGGCAAAATTGACCATCTGGCTGCCAATACCTGGCAAAACTACCGCTACCCTGCCCTTATGTTCACTGGCATTGTTGAGGAGTTGGGCGCAGTTTTGGACTCGCGCCCTGTCACAACCGAATGGGGTTCTGGCGTGCGCTTGCGGATCGCAGCCAACATGGTTTTGCAGGATTCTGCTCTTGGGGCCTCCATCGCGGTGAACGGATGTTGCCTGACTTTGGTGGACCAAGGTGTTGACGGCGATCAAGCCTGGTGGGATACCGATGTCAGCCAAGAGACTCTTGACCGCACGACAACAGGCAAGTTGAGCGTTGGGGCGCGGGTCAATCTTGAACGACCGATGGCTTTGGGCGATCGACTTGGCGGACACATGGTTCTCGGTCATGTGGATGGGGTTGGCGAGGTTGTTTCACCGGCGCCTGATTTAGTCGTACGTGTCCCCCAAGCAATGATGCGCTATCTCGTTGAAAAAGGCTCGGTCACAGTGGACGGGATCTCTCTCACCGCTTTTGATATCACCGACGACACATTTCGCGTGGCAGTGATTCCGCATACTGCTCAAGTGACAACTCTTGGTTTTCGTCCAAGTGGCTCACTCGTCAATCTTGAAATGGATGTACTGGCCAAGCACATTGAACGACTTGTCGAGCCGTACAAAAAATAACGTTACGAGAGTTCGTCAATGCGAACTTTGGAATCGATCGCTGCCGAGCGATAAATGCCCGATGCCATGAACGATGTTTCAATCTTGCGACGTTGATTATAAATCGCGGCGCGAATTTCGTGAATGCGTTTCGAATCTGGTGCGGCGGTTGCCGCCATCTCAATGAGATGACAGGCCAAACGGAAATCGCCAGCGTTCGCAAGTTCTTCGGCGCGAACCGCTAACACATCTGCCCCACCAGCCAACGTTGCGACTTCAGTTGCCAATGCGACTTCGGTTGCTGGTTTCAGATTGGCAGGATTTCCGTCGTGCCAGCCGCCATACAAACGCCACAAGTTACGCACGACAAACTCGGGCTCATCGTAGGTGGGTTTAAGGTATGGCTTATTGGCAAGTTCTTCTGGTAAGCGCACTTGGTGAATAACGTCATCGAGTCGTGCGCCGCTATTCATTAAGGCAAGCGTTTGTTCGTGTAACGATTCAAGTGCCGCCGCCGTATCGGTAAGCACTTGACCGACGCGATCTTTTCCGCCGATGGCCATGCCGTGCGCGGGCAACATCAACTCGGGTTGTTTGGCTGCCATGGCGCGCAAGGCGACTGCCCATTCCCATGCGAAGCGCTGCACCTTTTGTGGATTGCCTGCGTTTGGGAACTGCCAAATGAATAAATCGCCCACGCACACTGCTTTTGAATCAGGCACCCACGCCCATGTGTGATCATCAGTTTCGCCGCGAGCGTGATGAAGTTCAAAAGTGCGGCCGCCTATATCGAGCGATGTCTCTGATCGGAACGTGGTATCGGGATAGACGAAGTCACTCGGAAACATCGGGCCCGGCAAGCGGAACTGCCGCATGTTGATGTAGCCGTTGTAACCATTCGTCAACTTGTAGCGATCGAAGCGATCAACGACGGCTTCGTGGGCGACGTAGTTGATGGCTTGATGACCGCGTTCGGTGGCATCGACATTGAATGTGTCAGCACCACCAACGTGGTCAGTATGACCGTGGGTGTAGACAGCAGTGTGCACGGGGTCTTGCGACCATGCACGGAGACTGCCGACGGAACTCTTGGCGGCAATTGCGTGTGAGACGTCAAATAATGTCAATCCGTCGTCGGTGTTGAAGACAATGACGTTGCTGAACGATTCGATGACGCCGATGCCAGCAGCAACTTCTTCAAGTGGGGCTGCATCCATGGTGACTTTGAGCCCAATGGGAGCTTGCTCGGTTCCGTCAACGATGCGCGCTGAACTTTCGAGCATTGAAGTCATTAACTCAGCCTACGCGAGCCCAAACACACGGTCACTTTTTAGTGTGGATAATCGCACGAGTACATGAGTCACGAGCGGCTATATTCATTTTTGTCCATTAAGAGGATCCGAGGGACCCAGCCCGCTGACGATCCGCCAACCACCCAATAGGGAACGGTGGCAACGCTGGAATCAATGGAGGAAACCATGAGTGAAAATCACAACGGTAAATGTCAAAATCCGAACGGCGAGAAATTAAGGCGTCATTACGCCGCGGCATTTCGCACATTTCAAGATGCCAAAAGTCGAGGGATCCCTGCTTCACAGGTCATCATTTCATGGGACATCGATGATCTGATGGAATTACCCAAACTGGGTAGCCAAAACGGACGGCCGTCACCTGAACCGCCTGTCACCTCGCCGGGCGATCAAGAGCCAACGGATTCGTAAGTGAAGAACGAAACTCATCTAGGCATACGGAAAACACCATGCTGAATCAATTACCCGAATTGCGCGAACTCAAACAAATACATGTGCCGCAGGAATATCAGGGACAACCACCGCAAAGAGTCAAGGATTACCTGACCGGATTTCAAATAGCGTGGGAACTGGCGTTGCGGATGCAACAGGGTCAGCCGTTAGAAGATCCGCGTCAATAATTGAGGACACCCTTGCGAAGGGTGAAAAGTCAACAAGAATAGAGAGGAAATATTATGGAGAAACCCAATGAAGATGACAGTCTCTTAGGGCATTACGACGACG
The DNA here is from genome assembly GCA_037147055.1 of Actinomycetes bacterium. GTDB lineage: Bacteria > Actinomycetota > Acidimicrobiia > Acidimicrobiales > Ilumatobacteraceae > Casp-actino8. The sequence continues at coordinate 20,352 of JBAWVW010000009.1, read as the reverse complement.
ATCCGTTCGCCGAAATACCAACTTTAAATGATGTAACCGATGAGCAGATGCTTGCCATGCATGACGACCCAGAGCATCTCAAGTTCTTACGTAAACACGACGAACACAAAACTGACGAGCAGTTTGAGGTTGATATTGAGCAGCATAAAGGGTGGTTAAGAACCTGTATCGCTATGCGAGAGGAAGAGGACGAGGAAGAGTATGGCTGACAAGAAACCCAAGCGAAGATTGTCGCTTCGTCAGCAGGCACTGATAGCGGAGCAACCGTCGCAGGAACCACGGGACTTGGCGGCGGAGATACGAGCGGCGTTCCAAAAGTACGACAAGGGCGAACCAATAGTGTTCAAGGCAAACAAGCAGGGGCAGTGGCAGACCGACCCTCGATATCCCGCAAAACCTTAATAGAGATCGCTCACCCCAATCGTGCGAAGAACCTTTTCCCCACGCAAGAACTCTGTCGTACCCCTCGTATAAATTAATAGTTACTTCCCGCCTAACTAATTGTTCATCATGATTCATCAAACATTCGTTTGGCATCTCATGTGAACCTTGTGAAAAGCCAGGAGGTACAACATGCCAAAATTTTCTGACACTCTCGCCACTCACGAGCGCGTTGATGTGATTATCAAACGTCTTGCCAATATCAAGCGCACCGAGTCAACACTGGCCGCCGAACGTTTTCGTCTGCTCACCGAACTCTCAGAATTGCGACCAACCGACCCCGAGGCAACACTGACTCGCGACGCCAAATTGTCACGACGCGAAGCCCGCGACACGATCAACCGCCACAGCACCATCGCCGATGCCCCGATATTTGCCGATGCACTGGCTACGGGCGATATCAGCGTGGCGCACATTGACGGCCTCACACACGCCTTCAAAATTCTTGGAGACGATAAGACTGCACTTCTCGAGCGACTCCCCTCACTCATCGACGCCGCATCGCACATGAACGCCGACGATTTTGACCGTCACGCCAAAGATACGGCGAAGGCCCTCGTCACTGACGGCGGCCTTGGCCGACTCGAACAGCAACGCCGCGAAACCCACTTCAAGATGTGGAATGATCTCGATGGCAACTTGCAGGTTCGTGGGCAGTTCGACCCCGAACGCGGCGCCATCTTCCAAAACCTCGTCAGTCAACGCGTTGAAGCGATGTTCCACAGCGGAGACCTTGGTATCCGCATCAACGTCGCACCAGGCATCGAACCCAATCACCATCGCAATGCCCTCGCTTTATTTGAACTCATTCGCGGCGCTGGCGCATCGGTCATTACTAGTGATCGTCCAGTGCGGGCCGAACTCGTCGTGCACGTCGACCTTGAAACGTTGCAAAACAGAATCCGCTCCCACGAGACCAACACACACGGCGCACCCGGAGTATGTCGAACCTCATTTGGCGGCGAGTTGCCGATCGAGACGATGCGCCGTATCGCATGTGATGCCGACATCATCCCCGTCGTACTTGACGGACGATCGGTTCCTCTCGATGTGGGACGGGCAAAACGACTCGCCACCGCCCACCAACGCCGAGCGCTGGAATCCGCTCACGAAACGTGTGTGATCGAAGCTTGCCTCGTGCCATATCACCATTGCTCAATTCACCACATTGAGTACTGGGAGAACGGCGGGTCAACAGATCTCAATAACATGATTCCGCTGTGTAGCAAGCACCATCACAAAGCACATGAGGGCGGATGGAAGCTCAGACTCAATCCCGACACCCGAGAACTCACGGTTGATTACCCGTGAGACCAACAGCAAGTACTTCCCCAGCAGTTTCAAATCTGCGATTCCACCTAGTGAGTCACCTGAAATCAGTGGTAAACCTCGCTTATGGCATTGCTCACAAAGTTGTCACTCACCACGTTGGCCATCTCGCTTCTGAGCGCATGCGCATCTGATGCGGCTACAACAACGACCGTGGCAGCCACAATGACACCAACGACCATGACAGCCACGAGTGTGACGGCAACGATGACACCAACGACTACTCCAGTCACGGCCCCGTCGAGCACAACAACTGCCACCACTCCAATCTCCGTCCTATTCGACTTCAGTGACCCATCATCAGCAACGGGTTGGTTTAACCAAAACGACACCGTCATGGGAGGCGTGTCCGATAGTGCCAGCGCCTGGGTCGATGGACATCTGGTTTTTTCGGGCAACTTGTCCTTGGATAACAACGGCGGATTCACATCCACCTTTGGGCCAATCAATGAACAACTGCCGACACTGATGTCTGAGGCCAACGCAATCGTCGTGACAGCACGCGGCGACGGCCAGACCTACCTCATGCAGATCCGCAACAATGACAACACGCGCTACATTCAACGCTTCACCACGGTCGCCGACAGCGAGCAGTCGTACATCTTGCCCATCGCCGATTTCGAGTCCGTTGATTGGCGACTCTCCCCAATCGCCGGAGCCGCCCCGATGGACATCGCCAATGTCGCGCAGATCGGCTTTTACCTTCTGGACAAACAAGTTGGCCCTTTTGAGATTGCGATCTCATCAATCAGCGCTGACTCCCTCTAGCCAACGACTCGGTCAGATAGTCAACGATCAGTCAGATGGCCAACGACTCGGCCAGATAGTCAACGATCAGTCAGATGGCCAACGAACCGGCCACATCGCTCAAGACCCATCCGCATCGGGGACCGCCCCGAAAACTCTGCGGACATAGTGATTGGTGCGCCCTGCGCCTAAAGTTGTGACATGTCAAATAACAGCACGCCCCAAAGTTCACAACAACACAACATGGTCGAAGGTCGAGTCTGCATTGTGACCGGAGCGGGTCGTGGTATCGGTCGCGAATACGCCCTGATGCTCGGCACCCATGGCGGTCTGGTGGTCGTCAATGACCTCGGTGCTTCACGCGATGGCAGCGGAGGCGACGCCGGTCCCGCTCAGGACGTAGCAAACGAAATCAAAGCCGCTGGCGGTCAGGCTGTTGCCAATACTGATGACATCAGTTCTTTCGCTGGTGCCAAAAATATCGTCGATCAGGCCATTGACACTTTCGGCGGGCTTGATGTCGTCGTCAACAATGCAGGCATCCTGCGCGACCGCATGCTCTTTTCCATGTCCGAAGAAGAATGGGACTCTGTCATCAAGGTCCATCTCAAGGGCACCTTCGGCACAAGTCGATTCGCCGCCGAATACTGGCGCAATCGTTCCAAAGACGGCAAGACCAACGATGCCCGAATCATCAACACATCTTCAGTGGCTGGTCTCTACGCCAACCCTGGCCAAGCCAACTATGGAGCCGCCAAAGCCGGTATCGCCACCTTCACGCAGATCGCCGCCCAAGAACTCAGCCGTTACGGCGTGACTGCCAACGCCATCGCACCTGGCGCACTCACCCGTCTCACGGAAGACCTCAACTTGCCCGACGAGATGTTGGCCAAATTTGATCCGCGCTGGGTCGCCCCCATCGTCACTTGGTTGGCTTCACCGCTGTCAAAAGATGTCACTGGCCATGTCATCGAATCCAACGGAATGTTTTTGGCCATTGCCGAAAGTTGGCAGCGTGGCCCAACGCTCAACACTCCTCCCGCCGAGGCTGAAGATGTGGATGCCGCCATTCGTCCACTGCTCGCCGCCACTCGGGCGCGTACCACCATGGCCGACATCAACTAAAACTTGTGACTTCGCTTCTTATCATCTGCACGGGCAACGCAGCCCGCTCAGTCATGGCCGGAGCGATCATCAACGCCCGCCGACCAGAACTCAATGTTGTAACCGCCGGAACCTTAAGTGTGAACGGTCAGCCAATCAGTTTTCGTACCCGCGAGGCTTTGAAGCACATTGGTCTGGAAGCACAACGTCATCGCAGTCAACAGATTGAGTACCACCATGTTCAAGCCGCTGACCTGATTATTGCCCTCGCACCCGAACATGTGGAATGGATCAGACGCAACTTTCCGGAAGTCGCGCATCGGACTGCAACTCTCAAGCGATTGTCTCGTGATATGAGTCATGAAGGCGACCTCGCTCAACGCCTAGGTGCGCTTGATCTTGCAAACGCGACCTTAGAACCTTGGGAGGAAGTCATCGATCCAGGCGGTGGCGAAGTAGACGACTTCATCAATTGCGCCGTTGAAGTCGTGGTGTTAGTGGATGACGTGATATCACGCTTGGGTGGAGATGAGGAGAATTGAACTCCTGGCCTCTACGATGCGAACGTAGCGCTCTGCCAACTGAGCTACACCCCCGAAGGTGACACCAACCCTAGCGAGAAATGTGAGCCCTTAGTTAGGCGGCGCGAACCCAGTCACGACGGTTTGACCGTGGTGCACTTGGATACTGACGCATCTGGGAGAGCTTGTAGCAATAGCCAGCCAAAGACATGGCGGTCAATACGAAGACGTAGATAAAGAAATCGCTCTTCGTGGTGAAGGCGATAAAGGCTGAACCCATGGTGACAAGACCCAAGGACACCAAAACATTTTGGCGACGCTGACGCAGCATCGACTGACGACTGAGATGATGACGACCCGAGGTGACTCGGCCAGACTGGGGCCACTGACCACGCTGAGCGATACCGGGCGACGGAGCTAAGGGTCGCGACATTGAACGCATCGGCGAACCATGGCGCAATGAATCCGAACGCTGCAGAGTGCTCAACTGACGACGAAAGTCCATCACCGATGATCCAGGACGGCTATCTTGACGGCCCCGCAATAACGGCGGCACCAGAACTGCACCCCATGCGGCGACAATTACTAGCAAAATGATCTTGCCCATGTCATTGTCCTCCCTTTGTTTCATTGCTTGTGCTGAACACAAACTGTTTGACTAAACACACGAACCTGAAATCTTGAATCACCAGAGTGACCTCAACTTCCTAGGCAATCCGCTTCATTACAGTTTTACAACATTTGTGACGGACGGAGCAACATTTGAGGAGATTTCTAGGAATTTAGGTGACCGTGGGCACACAGTCATCAGGGGTTGCTGGCTCAGAAGCAGCATCTCAAAGTGCCAAACCAAGCCCTCAAACCTCTCGACGATAGGAACCCGATCTCCCACCTGTTTTCTCCCATAGAGCAATTTCCCCAATAGCCATTGACTTATCGATGGCTTTACACATGTCGTAGATCGTTAAAGCCGCCGCCGAACAGGCGTGCAGGGCTTCCATTTCGACTCCCGTCGGACCCGTCACCTCAACTTCTGCCTGAATCGCTACATGATCTGAGCAAACCTCAAAGTTCACCGAAATACTGCTCAGCATTAACGGGTGACACAGCGGGATGATGTCTGAAGTTTTCTTTGCTGCCTGAATACCTGCGATGCGGGCCACCCCCAGGACATCACCCTTCTTCAGATTCTGGGCAGAGATGGCATCTGCCGTCGCCGAAGCCATAAAAATCTTCCCGCGGGCAACGGCACGCCGATGGGTCAATTCCTTGGGACCTACATCCACCATCCGCGCCTCACCGTTCTGATCGAGATGGGTGAAGCCGAGTTGGTTTTTCGGATCGTTCATTTGATCACTCACATCATTGAGCGTATCTCGCTTACACCGTCAGCGAGTCGGGAGTCACGCGGGCCCGATACCTGATAGGTCCCGTCGACGCGCCACGATCAAGATGTGAGATTGGACAAAAAGTGAAGGTGATGACCCAGCAATGGCGAGATCTACTCTTCGCCCACTGGTCCTACGAGCCTGAGGTCGTGCAGCGCTTGCTTCCCGATGGGGTCGAACTTGACACTTTTGAAGGACGCGCATACGTGGCCTTAGTCCCCTTCAATATGCGTCATTTGCGTGTGCGCTACCTGCCCCCGATCCCGACAACTGCCAACTTCGCCGAAATCAATGTCCGCACCTACGTGATTTCTCAAGGTCGCCCAGCAGTCTGGTTCTTCTCCCTTGATACCCCGCAGTTGTTGCCAACGGCCGTGGCACGCACTGCTTTCAAACTCCCCTACTGCTACGCCAAGGCGGCCGTGAATTTGTCAGGCACTGGTCCAGGTGCAGTGCTCACAAGTTCTGTCGAACGACGCTGGCCGACACAAGCCAGATCATCCGTCGCGGTTCGCGTTGGACAACCTTTGACTCCTGGACCGTTGGAAGACTTTCTCACGGCAAGGTGGGGTTTGGTGTCGGCTTCTCGTGGCAACAAGTTGTGGTATGGCCCTGTTGAACATGAGCCATGGCCATTACACAGCGCAGAGTTATTGCACTTGGACGACAACCTTGTCACCGCCGCTGGACTACCTGCTCCAAATGGCGAGCCACATCTGATGTTCAGCCCAGGAGTGAGTACCACGATTTATTCACTGCAAAGACTGAACCGAACGATGTCATAGCCAGCACGATGTACTAGCCAGCACGATGTACTAGCCGCCGATTTGAGACATTGAGCGCTTAGGCCGAATGAAGTTCACCTGGTTGATCTGATGTCCAGCCCACTTCGTTCCAACAGCCTTTGCCACTTGAGCGGCCACAGTTGCATCATCAGCGCCTGAGCGCATTAAATCGCGCAAGTCAAACTCAGTCGTCGAAAACAGGCAAGTCCTGAACTGACCATCGGCAGTCAGTCGCACCCGATCACAATCGCCACAGAAGGGCTTGGTCACGCTCGGGATCACACCGACAGTTCCGACGCCGTCGAGATAGCGCCAACGATCCGCCGGCGCGGCGCCACGCGCTGGCACCAATTCAAGAGGATGCACAGCAGCAATACGCTCCACAATTTCGTCCTGGCTGACGACCTTGTCATTCATCCAGTGTCCCTCAGCGTCAAGTGGCATGAACTCAATAAAGCGCACCTCGACACCCTTATCGCGTCCGAATTCAGCGAGATCGAGGATTTCATCATCATTGACACCTCGTTCAATCACAGCATTGATCTTGACGCTAGAAAATCCTGCGTGACGGGCTGCTTCGATACCTGCCAACACTCGCTCTAATTCATCACGACGCGTCATCGTTTCAAACTTTTTCCGACTCAGTGTGTCCAAACTAATGTTGATACGGGCGATACCAGCCAGTCGCAACTCATCGACACAATTCACCAAGGTTGCACCATTAGTCGTGATTGCCAGATCAATGGGTTGACCTGCCAATGGCGAGGCCGAATCGGCGGGTACGACGAGGGCCGCCAACTTACTCACCAAGACTGGCAAGTGAGCGCGCATCGTGGGTTCACCTCCGGTGAGACGGATACCGTCAACTCCGTAGTGTTCGACAACGATTCGTGCAAGACGTTCAATTTCTTCAAAACTCAGAACATCAGCCTTTGGTAACCACACCATGCCCTCGGCTGGCATGCAATAAGTGCAGCGAAAGTTGCAGCGGTCAGTCACCGAAATTCGCAGATCGCGAATCGTGCGCCCATACGGATCAACGAGATCTCGTACGATAGGTGCGGCGCTCATGTTCTCAGGATACGAGAAGGATGGCCGGTACCTCGCCCCCAACCGCCACACCATCACTATCGGGAACAATTGCTAAGGCATTTGCTAGGGCGCTAGCGGCCAACTGGTGACTGCCCTGAGCGCGAACTGAGTCAATATGTAGGCGACCATCGTCTTTGAATTGGGCGATGACCCTTTGATAGTGCACTTTGCCGTCGGGAGAGCGGGGTAAGGCACTGTCGGCGATCGCCAGGATCGTGGCACGGTCCCATGCCGCAGGCGCATGCCCAGCCATCATTCGCAAAGTTGGACGAGCCAACAGTTCAAAACTCACGAGAGAACTGACTGGATTGCCAGGTAAACCAAAAACTGGAATCTCGCGTCCAGCCGTGGACTTCAGCAAACCGAAGGCAAAAGGCTTAGCGGGTTTTATTGCTAACTGCATCCAACGCATCTCAGCGATCCGCGAGAGAACGCTTTTCACAACGTCATAGTCTCCCATGCTCACGCCACCGCTTGTGACGATGGCATCGCACTCTTCGGCAGCTTGACGCAAAACACCCTCAAGGGTGGCTTCGTCGTCAACAACTATGCCGTAATCAACAGCCAGTGCTCCAGCAGCGTTGACCATTCCCAACAACATCGTGCGATTACTCTCACGAATTTGACCTGGCGCTAAAACCGAACCATCATCAATCAGTTCATCGCCCGTTGACAGTACGCAGACGCGCACGACGGGGAACACCAGTGGATGACGACAATTGATACTGGCCAAGACCCCAGCCACTGATGGGCGAATTTCAGTCTGCGTATGAAACACCGTGTCACCACTGTGCACATCATCACCCACGCCACGAATGGCATCACCAGTACGAGCAGCGCGAAAAATCTTCACCATTTGGCTGCCATCAAAAAGATTTCGCCGCCCAGTGAATTCTGTGTCCTCGACCATCACCACACAATCGGCACCAGTCGGCATTGGTGCTCCCGTCATGATTCGAATTGCTTGCCCCGCACCGAGAGCGACGAGTGGTGCTGCGCCAGCAGCCACCTCACCGACGACCCCAAGTGACACTGGAAGGTCCTTACTCGCAACCTCAACATCGCAGGCCCGCACGGCGTAGCCATCGACCGCCGAATTGGAAAATGGTGGCACATCTTCAAAAGACATGACATCTTGCGCCAAGACGTAACCCGTGGCCCGAGCCAGGTCAATGCGTCGCGGTTCACCGACTAAGCATGAGCCCAGCACGAACTCACGTGCCTCCTCAATGGAGATTAAAGGTTTCAGAGCATCAGGCGACACGACTCAAACGGTACAACACAGAGGCCATGTCCGAGTGGGCGAAGTTCACATCTGCTGGCACACTCATGTGATGAGCAGCGGCGCCGGACATGTGCGAGACATTCCTCCCAATGGTCTGTCTGCGACGTGGCACAGCACCGATGGACTCACCATCGAGACTCTGAGTCTGAGTTTTGAGAATGAATCGTGGACAGTTGAGGGATTTCTCGGCGGAGTCGACGTTCAATATGTGATGCGCTTGTCCGCCACCTGGCAATTACAACAGATGCTGTTATTCCGCGATCTTGATGATCCCGACTTGTGGTTAGCCAATGATGGATCTGGCAAATGGGGCGAAGTCAATGGTTCACACATTCGTGAACTTGGAGGATGTCAGGACATTGATGTGCGCGGCAGTTCATTCACCCGCACCATAGGCATCCGCCGATTAGCAATTGATTTGGGCGCAGTGACTCATGTCGATACCGCAGTCGTCAACCCAGAAACTCTTGGTGTCACTCGGTCAACTTTGAGCTACACCCGAGTTGGAACTCGTTCATGGTCAATTGATCGCGACGATGATCATGGCAATCATCAGTTTGATGTTGATGCATACGGATTACCGCTCGACATTCCTGGACATTTTCAACGCATGATGTAGCGGAGCGCTTAGATCTGTGTCCGCAACCATTCGCGGACTGGTCCGCCAAAGTCAGGATGTTGCAATCCTGCTTCGAGGACAGCCTCTAACCAACCCAGCGGATTCCCAATGTCACGTCGTCCGATGTTGGAAATCACCCCACGCAATGGGGTCACATCTGCCTGCGCCGACATCGCATCGGTCAGCAACACTTCGCCACTTGGACCAGGTTCCAAAGCATCCAACAAGTCAAAAATATCGGGCGTGAGCGCGTAGCGCCCGATAATGGCCAGATCGCTCGGAGCATCTGCCAAGTTGGGCTTTTCGATGACGTCGGCAAATGGCAAAGACTCAATGCCATTCACGGTTGACATTGGACCCACTGGGGTGACAATGCCGTAGCGGAATAATTCCGCAGCTGGCATCTGTTTGAGAGCCACGGATCCCACGCCAGTGGATTGTGTCAGCGTGGCTAGATCTTGCAATAAAGATGAATCAGACATCAGTTCATCGGGCAACATCACGAAGAAGGCCTCATCGCCGACAGCGTCACGAGCACAGGCCACCGCATGCCCTAAACCGCGAGGCTGATCCTGATAGGCGAAGGTAACTCGGACATCTTGGCGATAACGCCGTAATTGATCGGCCAATAACCCTCGACCCTGTTTTTCAAGGCTTGCCTCCACACCCAGATCGGTAGCGAAATAGTTCTCAATCGCGGGCTTTGCGTGGCTCGTAACGATCACAAGATGGTCAACCCCCGCCCCAAGGGCTTCGTCGATGATCAACTGCAGGGCTGGTCGATCAAGAATGGGTAACAATTCCTTGGGTACAGACTTGGTCGCTGGCAACATACGGGTGCCCTGGCCGGCCGCTGGAATAACTGCAGTATGGATTCGTGGGGTGATCGCCATACTCCGACTCTAGACTTTGGACTCCGGAGACAACCCTTATGCCAACTTACGTTTACAAATTCACCGACACCGAAGAGACTATTGAAGTCCACCAGGCCTTCACCGAGGATGCTTTGACGCAGTACCCGCATCCCTCCGACGGCACCGTTCGCCCCGTCAAAAAGGTTTTCCAACCGGTCGGCGTGACCTTCAAAGGTGGAGGCTTTTATAAAACAGATAGCCGTGGTGGTTCGGCAAGCACAACACCAGCATCGATACCAAGTGCCGATTCGGGTTCGTCGACTTCTGAATCAACTACTGCCCCTGCGACAACTCCTGCTGCAACGGCCACTGCCACTGCAACTCCTGCGCCATCATCGACGCCGTCGACTTCAAAGACCCCGTAATCCTTAGTGGTTAGTTATCGCCACGCTGAGGCAGCGATGACAACCACAGCCACACCAGCGGCGAGGCGATAAATCACAAAGGCGTTGAATGTTTGAGTTTTAATCAGACGTAATAAGCCTGCTACTGCCAGCCAACCAGCGACTCCCGCAGTCACAACTCCGACCAACATTGGCATTGCCAAGCCATCTGGAACTCCGTCCTTCAGTAACTTTGCCAACTTCAAGAGCACTGCCCCAGCAGTGACGGGAATACTCAAAAGAAATGAAAAACGCACCGCTGAATCGCGATCAAAACCCAACAATCGCGCCGCTGAGATACTGATTCCCGAACGCGAGGTTCCCGGGTTGAGTGCCAAAACTTGTGCCATTCCAATCAAGCCCGCATCGCGCCGCGTCATCTCAGAAAAGTTTCGCTCCCCACGACGACGATCTGCCCATGCTAAGACCACCGCAAAAACCATCAGCGAAACACCAATGATCGCTGGCTTACCTAAGTGCTCATCCACCCAGTTTTCAAAGACTGCCCCGAATAAGGCGGCGGGGATACTGGCCACAACCAATAACCATGCCAAGCGACCCTCGGGAGTGCTGGGGCGTTGGCGTTGAAACACCATTCGTAGACCATCTCGGATGTACTTCACAAGATCGTGGCGAAAATAGCCCACAACGGCGATCAGAGTTCCGAGGTGAAGAGCAACATCAAAAGCTTTTTCTACCGAGACATCAGAAAAATCATTCCAACCCATCAGCCACGGAGCAAGCAGTAAATGACCGCTGGATGAAACTGGTAAAAACTCAGTGAGTCCCTGAATGAGTCCAAGAACAATGGCGTGAATAATAGGCACGCCTTAGGTCTAGTACATCAAGCGCCACTCATAGTGACATCGTGAATGACTAACGACACCCCTGTGGCACTCATCGGCAACCATTCGAGGTCTCCCCCGACCTCCGCAATATCCATCAACATTCGTTGCAATGTTGAGGCAATCGTGAACTCGCGCACAGGCGCACCCAATGTTCCATTCCTGATCAACAGGCCAGCGGCCCCAGTACTGAAGTCACCTGACACAGAGTTCACACCCGAGTGCAAACCCTGCACCTGCTGGATCAAAATGCCATCATCAATGCCAGTCACGATCTCGGCCTGACTACGCGTGCCGGGCAGAATCTGCAATGCTAAACATCCAGCACCTGAACCGCCACGACTTCCGTTTCCAGTTGTGGGTAAACCCATGCGGCGAGCGGAATAAGAACTCTGCACAAACTTTGATAACACACCGTCTTGAATCAACACATTGCGTCGCGCCGCTAGTCCCTCACCATCAATATCAGTGGCCGTATAAGCAAGCGGATTCGTTGGATCATCAACAAGAGTGAGTAGCGAACTGGCCACTGTTTCTCCCATGCGTTGTGCAAATAAACTTCGTCCCTTGACAACACTCTCGCCGTTCAATGTTCCACCGATAATGCTTAAGAATTGCGCCGTCACAAATGGGTCGAGAACAACCGTGACACGGCGACTGTCTGGTTTGGTCGCTCCGAGTAATCGTGTTGCACGATCAACGGCTTCGCGAGCAGCACGCTCAATATCAAGTTCGTCAACATTGCGACCCACAGCGAAACCAAAACCTGTTTGCGTTTCGTTACCGTCATCGGCCAAGGTTCCGACGCTGAGATAGCAACCATTTTCCCGACCAGCAACGCGGATACCAGTTGTCGTTGCGACTGCCGCTTCGCCGGCAGCATCGGAATAATTCGAATCGTCAACGCGAATCCGCGAATCGCCTGCGAGTGTCAACTTTTCCAACAATTTTGCTAATTCAATCTTGCGTTGCGTTGTCGTCAGTTCCAGAGAATCGTTCCACAAACTTTGCGGCACAACCGCTACCCCATCAGGTTCAGCAAGTCCTGCCCATTCATCGGGTTCGCCGTAACCTAAGTTGTCGCGGGCCTCAGCAAGAACTTCGGCGATTTCAGAAGCATCTAAAGTTCCACAAGAAGAAGTTCCAGTTCGCCCATCGCGAATCACGCGGATACCGATGCTTTCACTTTGTGCGGAAACAAAATGCTCAACTTCGCCTTCATAAACACGGATCTCGGTTGAGAGACCGCGACTGACATAGGCCTCAACTTGTTCTCCTGGGGCAGCCATCGCAACAACTCGTTCAGCAATGACCAATAATTCTGCACTGCGATCTGGACTACTCATGAAGCAGTTCCACCAATCGTCATTGACTTCACGCGTAAGGTGGGTTGGCCATCACCAACTGGAACTCCTTGGCCATCTTTACCGCATGTTCCAGGGTTGCCCATCGCAAAGTCATTACCCAAGCGATCAATGTCACGCAACACTTGGGGACCATTACCGATCAGGTTTCCTTCACGCAAAGGTTCGGTGATCTCCCCATTTTCAATGAGATATGCCTCGGTCATTCCAAAGACAAAATCACCCGTTGCAGTGTTCACACTTCCGCCCCCAAGGTGCGCAACGTAGACGCCATTGGCAGTGTCCTTAATGATGTCGGCAGGGTTTTCTTCACCGTTCAAGACATAGGTGTTGGTCATGCGCACCATTGGCAAATCTTTGTAGGACTGTCGTCGACCATTACCGCTTTGCGGACGCCCCTCTTTGCGAGCCCGCAGATAGTCCCACATGTAGTCCGTCAAGATGCCGTTTTCAATCAGCACGTTGTATTGCGAAGGATGTCCTTCGTCGTCAATGGCGATGGCTCCCCATTCGTGTGTCATCGTCCCATCGTCAACCAAAGTCACCAGTGGTGAGGCCACCAATTCGCCGACCTTGCCGCGATACACACTTGCACCCTTAGCCACTAAATCCGCTTCAAGACCATGTCCACATGCTTCGTGAAATAACACTCCGCCACTTCCCGCTTTGATCACTACTGGTAGTGAACCAGAGGGAGCGGGGCGAGCTTTCAATTTTGTTAGCGCCCGACCGGCGGCTGCTCGTGCCACATCTTCAACTTGCACTTTGTCGAATAACTCAAAGCCCATGGTGTGACCCAATGAATCAAAGCCCGTCTGCATTCCAGCATCTCCGTTAGCAACGGCACTTACGCGCAGTAATGTCCGCACGCGTTCGTCATGAGCGACGAGACCATCGCTGTTGGCAATCACGATACGTGTGCGTCCATCGGAATATCCTGCTGACACTTGCGTGATCGCACCACCCGCAGAACGCGCTGCGTCATCAACGCGACGCAGCAAGTCAACCTTTGCTGCTTTGCCAATCGTCGACGGATCAATTTTGATCGGGCTGACAATACGTGCTGCCTGTGTCGTCAAAGCCACAACTTTGATCCCACCACCACCTTGACGCGCAGCCTCGGCAGCCACGCGCGCCGCAGCCATCAACCCTGCTTCTGACAAATCGGCAGTGTGGGCAAAACCTGTTGTCTCGCCAGCAATCACGCGGATGCCGGCACCACGGTTGCGACCCGTTGACAATTGTTCAATCTTGCCGTCATCCAACCCGACTCCGGTTCCTCGCCAGTCAGAAGCAAAAACTTCGGCGAAATCAGCTCCTGTACGAAGTCCCTCGGCCAATACTCTCTCAAGAATGTCGTTATCAATCACACTCTGATCCTAGCGAGAAGGCTCCAAGACAGGCTCAGACCGACGGAGCCGACTGACACCAAAAGTTGCCAACCCACAACACACCCCAGCGATGATGAATGACGAGCGATACGAACCTGTGGCATCACGTAACGCCCCCGCACCCCAAGCAGCAAGAGCCGCTCCAGTTTGGTGACCAGCAAAGACCCAGCCATACACCAATGGTCCGCGTTGCACGCCGAAACGTTCAACGCAAATGGCCACCGTCGGTGGAACAGTTGCCACCCAGTCCAGGCCATAGAAGATCATAAAACCAATTAAGCCCATGCCACGGGTGCCAAGAACGGGATCCAAGAACAACAGGCTGAGACCACGAAAGGAGTAATAGACCATCAAAAGTTTGGCGGGGTCAATCCGATCAGTGAGCCAACCCGAGGCGATCGTGCCGAGAACATCGAAGACACCGATAAGCGCTAGGTAACTCGCAGCCTTTGTAGAAGTCACTGAATGATCGTGGGCGGCGGCCAAAAAATGCGTTTGAATCAGACCGTTGGTCGACAAACCGCAGACGAAGAAACTGCCCCATAACAACCAAAATACGCCACTACGTTTTGCGGCGGTGAAGGCCGAAAATGCTGCCTGGATCGGACGGTTTGAAGTCTCGGGGAGCACATAATCACTCTCGGCCCCATACGGCAAAAGTCCGACATCGGAGGGGTAATTGCGCAGCAGCAGAGCCACAAACGGAATGACCGCTAATGCCGACAGGGCGATAGTCACCCCAACCCAACGCCAACCGTAATGATCGGCGAGTCGACTGAGGACGGGGAGAAATATTAATTGACCACTGGCACTCGCTGCTGTCAG
This sequence comes from Actinomycetes bacterium, assembly GCA_037147055.1. GTDB lineage: Bacteria > Actinomycetota > Acidimicrobiia > Acidimicrobiales > Ilumatobacteraceae > Casp-actino8. The sequence goes on along the minus strand of JBAWVW010000009.1, from coordinate 5,319 downwards.
TCCCCCAATCACCAGACCACGATTTTTGACGAACCAACGCGTGGCCACAGTGGACGCAAAAACTGTCGCCAAACATCCTGAGCCCGTTCCGACGACACCTCCCCACAAAAGATACAAATGCCATGTCGTGGAAATCTGCGTGGTCAAGAGAGCCCCTGTTGAAATCACCAATAAAGCCCACATCGTGATCCGTCGGAGACCATATTTCATTTGCAAAGCCGCAGCGAAAGGTCCGATAAAGCCATACAACAAAACGTTGATGCTGACCGCTGTCCCAATCGTTCCACGTCCCCAGCCAAACTCTTTCTTCAGCGGATCAATCAAGATTGCCGGCGTTGACCTGAAGCCGGCAGCCCCCAAAAGAGTCAGGAATGCCACGCCGAAGACCCACCAATGGTAATTCTTCTTCATTGATTGAGGAATCGCCACTAGCCGAGGTTAGATCACGGCCTGTGCATTGCCTAGATTGTTTACATGAGTGAGCAAGTGCCGATGCTGGCCAAACGTCAACATCACACCTACTGGTGGAAAGAAATGCTCATCATGGGTGGCTTCTACTTCATCTATTCATGGAGTCGCAACCTCTTCGGGTCGGCTCACATATCTCTGGAAACCGGCGAGCGACCATTGCGCGCCTTTCACAATGCCGAACGCGTCATTCAGCTAGAGCGTGCGATCGGTCTGTTTCATGAAGAGTCAGTGCAGGATTGGTTCTTGAAATTTCGCGGTTTCATCCGTTTTTGGAATACCTATTACGGCACTGCTCATTTCCTTGTGACCTTCAGCGTATTTTGGATTTTGTTCGTCAAACGCAAGGATGTGTTTCCGCAATGGCGCAATACCTTGGCCATTACGACGGCCATAGGCATCGTGGGATTTTCGATGTTCCCGCTCATGCCGCCGCGTCTGTTGGATGCTCCGTGTCCGAGTGCAGGTGGATTCGGCGGGGCGTGTATCCAAAGTTCATACCGCGACGAAGGTCCTGATGAGATCGCCCAAACCGCTGATGATGGAACATTCGGCTTTGTTGACACTCTGCCGGCATTCGGCGGAGCATTATGGACATTCGATTCCAAGGCCATGAAATCTATTTCCAATCAATATGCGGCAATGCCGAGTATGCACATTGGTTGGAGCAGTTGGTGTGCTTTCGCCGTCTGGCCACTGATGAGGCGGCGATGGGCAAAGATAGCCGTCCTCTTATACCCAGCAGCAACCTTGTTTTGCATTGTGGTGACCGCCAACCATTACTGGATTGACGGCGTGGGGGGGCAATTAGCTTTGGCCCTCGGGGCGTGGCTGGGCTGGAACCTGCATAAGCGCAATCAACGTCGTCTTGACCGGTTGCACCAATTAAAACTTGAGAAAACCCCATTAAATCAGCCGACTTGACCCCTGTCACGACTTTCGCGCAGGCTCAATTCTGCGACGTGATCACTCAGAGATAGCGTAACCAATCGTATGACAATCGAGTCCATTAACCAGCCCAGCGATTTGAGGCGCTTGTCCTACCTTGAGATTGACGATCTCGCTGGAGAAATCCGTGACTTCATCGTTCAGGCCGTGGCGACAAGTAGCGGACATCTGGGCTCGAATCTCGGAGCCGTTGAACTGACCTTGGCGCTACATCGAGTCTTCGATTCACCCAATGACGCTATTTTGTGGGACACCGGACATCAGGCCTACGTACACAAAATCGTAACTGGTCGTGCTCAAGGATTCTCCCAACTACGTCAAGCAAACGGACTTTCTGGATATCCGAGTCGTGAAGAAAGTAAACATGACTACATCGAAAATAGTCATGCCTCGACAGTCCTGTCATATGCCTACGGAATGTCTATTGCACGTGGGGCAGGAGTCGACAAACACCGCCACATCATCGCCGTGATCGGAGATGGATCAATGACTGGCGGCATGGCGTATGAAGCACTGAACAATCTTGGCCACAGCAAGCAACGTGTAATCATCGTGCTCAATGACAATGGTCGTAGCTATGCGCCAACAATTTCCAATCTCACACAACCATCCTCGGTTCTCGTGCGACCATCATCGGCATTGCAGGCGACAGAAAAAGTCACCTTGCCAGATCGCATTACCGAAAAACTTTCCAGCACTTTGACCCGTATCCGAATGAACCCGGTCTATGTGCAGCGTCAACGGAAAATTGAAACTTGGCTGCAAGGACTACCCGTTGTCGGCCAACAGGCAGAAAAAGGTATGGATGCAGTGAAAGCCGCTGTGCGTGAATTCCTCCAACCACCATCATTTTTTGAAGCCCTCGGAGTGCGTTATATCGGACCGATTGACGGTCATAATGTTCGTGAATTAGAAATCGCATTGCGCAATGCCGAAGATCTTTCCGCTGAAGGTCCCATCGTCGTTCATGTTTTAACGCAAAAGGGTAAGGGTTATTCACCTGCTGAAGATGACGATGAAAAGCATCTGCACGATACGCCCGTGTTTGATCCAGCAGTCGGCCCACCTAAATCAGTCCCCACGGGCTACACCCAAGCTTTCGCCGATTCAATTATTAAGGAGGCAGAGCAGGATTCGCGGATCGTGGCCCTCACAGCAGCGATGCCTGGACCGACTGGTTTACTGCCATTTCAGGAGCGTTTTCCTGATCGCTTTTTTGATGTTGGAATCGCCGAACAACACTGTGTCACGGGCGCGGCTGGGATGGCCATGGGTGGTCTGCGTCCGATAGTTGCGCTGTACTCAACTTTTCTTTCGCGTGCCTGGGATCAAGTTGTGTATGACGTGGCGTTACATCGCTTGCCAGTGATCTTTTGTCTTGATCGTGCCGGCATCACGGGCGACGACGGTCCAAGCCACCACGGCATTTACGATATGGCTTTGCTCTGCAAGGTCCCAGGGATGCGCGTATTGGCCCCATCAAGTGCTCAAGAATTGCAACAGATGCTCAGTGATGCAACCAAACTGACTGACTCTGGCCCAGTTGCTATTCGTTACCCGAAAGGTAATGCCCGCCAGGTCAACAACGATGCAGTGGGTCATGGCTTGCAGGCCATGCGATTACAGCAAGGTGATGGCTCATTAGCAATTTTAGCTGTCGGCAAGATGGTTGCTGCCGCCGAACAAGCCTCTGTAGTACTGGCCGCACGAGGTATCAACGCCACCGTCTGGGACGTCCGCTCGTGCGCTCCGCTTGATCAAGACATGTGTGCCGATGCTGCTCGCCACAGCCGAGTGATCACCATTGAAGACGGCATTCGCGAAGGCGGCGTTGGCATGTCAATAGCCGCCATCATCGCTGAGATGAGCGCCACTTGTCGGGTAGAGTCCCTCGGCGTACCCACCAAGTTCTTGCCTCACGCTAAGCCTGATCGCTTATTGGCACAGATTGGGCTTGACTGCGATGGCATACTAAAAGCATTCGATGCACGACCCTGAACAATCGCCCCGCTGATGACTGACGCCTTTTCGTCAATAAATCTCGCCCATGAATTGACTTTGGCTCTTGAGATGGCCAACGCCGGTGATGCCATTGCACATGCATACTTTGAAAAACAGAACTTCACACTGTCACGCAAAGCCGATCACAGTGAAGTCACTCAAGCGGACCGTGAAACCGAAACAACAATCGTTGATTTCATCACTCGACTCCGTCCCACTCACGCGATCTATGGCGAAGAACACGGGCACAGTGGCAACGCTGACTCACCGTGGAAATGGGTCATTGACCCCATTGACGGAACCTCCAATTTTGTACGCGGTGTTCCCGTGTGGGCGACGTTAATTGCCCTCGTGCACGATCTTGAAGGACCAGTATTGGGAGTCGTCTCTGCTCCGGCGTTACACCAGCGTTGGTGGGCAGCTCGGGGATTGGGCGCCTTTGCTAATGGTCAAGAAATCAAGGTCTCCGACGTGGCGACAATCGCCGAAGCCCAAATCAGCGTCACGTTCAATGCGGGGTGGGAAAAAATCGGTGGCACAGCGAATCTCATCGCTCTGCAACAACGGGCCTATCGGGCCCGAGGTTACGGCGACTTTTGGCAACACATGTTGGTAGCCCAAGGATCTGTGGACATTGCCATTGATGCCATTGGTCTAGCCCCGTACGACAACGCCGCTGTTCAGGCGATTGTGGAAATCGCTGGAGGTCGCCACAGCGATCGCTTTGGAATTCGTGACTACACGCAAAATTCGGCGATTTCCAGCAACGGTCGGCTGCATGATGAGGTCATCACTAGTCTCAAGATATGACAAAGCGCAAGGCTCGAGCGACCACTGTTCAGCGATAAAAAGGATTTTCGCCAGAAGCATGATCCGTGATATCACGTACCCGCTCAAGGCCTTCAACTTTTTCCACCAGGGTTGTCTGCACACCTTCAAGCATCGTCATCTTGCTCATTGAACAACCGTGACAGCCACCACCCATCGTGAGGTAGGCAGTTCCTTTTTCATCGTGTCCCATGAACGTCACGAATCCGCCGTGTGCCGCCAGTGCCGGGTTCACTTCGACGGCCACAATTGCTTCAATCTCGGCTGACATTGCATCGTCTTTCACAAGACCTTCAACAGATGCCACGATGGGCTTGTTGGGGTTGCGAATGACCAAACCACCACTTGCGGAATAGTCAAGGACGGCACCAGTCAAAAGTTCAACATCTTTGGCGGGAATAATGACTTTCATTCCACCATGAGTACGAACTTCGTCCGTGAAGGCAGCCTTGCGAAATTCGTCAAGGGACAAGTCATATTTGAATTCTTCGCCGGGACCACTCACAATCTCGAGACGCAAACCGAGCGATGCTGCATCTTCTTCGGCATCGCGCAACTTAATCAGTTCTGCCAACGAGTCATCGGTGATCGAGATGATGGATTCGTTGACTACGGACGTTTCGGGGGAAGCAAATGGGCTGACGGGGGACATACGGTTGACGCTATCTGCCACAGAGGACGCTCGCTAGATTGCTGCCTTGCTTTTCTAGGACAGTCGCACACCGATATAGGTCAGCGGGGTCCTCCACCATCGCATTCAATGCGCTGACCAGTCACATATCCAGATCCGTCGCTGCATAGCCACAGCACAACATTGGCGACATCAAGAGGTTGACAGACCCTTCCAAATGGGGATGTGGCATCAAGACTACGGAGGTCGCCCATGTCGCTTTTCCCCGTCATGGCGCGAGCCAAGCGGACACCCATATCGGTCTCAACAAGACCTGGAGCCACAATATTCGCATGAATGCCGTATTTGCGTTCCTCTTTGGCGAGAGTCAAAGCGAGGGCCTCCATGGCCGCTTTACCCATGCTGTACGGAGCGCCGTTGGGACCCATATGCGATGTTGCTAC
>JBAWVW010000008.1:0-46850 GCA_037147055.1 Actinomycetes bacterium | reverse complement strand
CCAAGCAAACCTTCACCAAAAAATCCAGCTCTTTGGGGACCGTTAGCCAAGGTGTATTCCTGGGCAAAAACCAACTCTTCGGCAACGGAGGCTTCTCTTCCTCCAAAAGCCTTGGGCCATGTCAAACCAAGCCAACCAGCACGACCGAGCTCTTGCTCCCAGGCCACCCGCACGTGCCAGTCGTGTGCGCCCATTTCCGCCGAGGTACCAAGGCGGCGATAGTCGCCCACGAGGGTGCGGTTCAACCACTCGCGTACTTCATGGCGAAATTCGCTCGCTTCGGATGACTCAGAAAAGTCCATCACTTAGTTTCGCCTGAAAGGTCCCTGTCGGTGAAATCGGGGCGTGAGGTCTAGGGTCATTGATATGGCGTCACTCAATTCCCCAGATTTATTTGATCTCACTGGTCGTACCGCTCTCATCACAGGAGGAAGTCGTGGACTCGGCAAAGAGATGGCGCTCGCCTTCGCCCGCCAAGGCGCAGAGATCATGATCGCCAGTCGATCCATTGAGTCCTGCCAAGAAACAGCCGCCGAGGTCTTTCAAGAAACAGGTCGCCGTTGTATTCCATACGCCTGCCATGTGGGCCGCTGGGACGAACTTGAAGGTTTAGCAGATGCTGTTTGGAATGAATTTGAGGGCCTAGACATTCTGGTCAATAATGCTGGTAAATCTCCGTTGTATGACAAGGTCGTCAACGTCAATGAGCAGATGTGGGATTCGGTCATTGGTATCAATCTCAAGGGACCCTTTCGTCTGTCAGCGCTACTTGGGACGCGGATGAGCGAGCGGGCAATGCATCTAGGGCGCAGTGCTTCAATCATCAATATCTCAAGTGTCGCCGCTATCCACCCAACGCCAGATGTCATTCCTTACACCGCCGCCAAGGCAGGACTCAATGCCATGACGATCGGATTTGCTCAGACATTAGGACCTCATGTCCGCGTCAACTGCATCATGCCAGGCTCATTTCGCACCGACATCAGTAAGGCATGGAACTGGGATCAAGTTGATCAAGGAATGAAACGCATCGCCATGAAACGCGTTGGTGAACCCCACGAAATTGTCGGTGCTGCATTATTCTTAGCAAGCGATGCCAGCAGTTATATGACGGGTTCCGTTTTTACCGTTGATGGTGGTATTCCTACATGATCTATCTGAATTCTGACAAAAGGACAGTGCCATGGCTCTAACGCACGAAGAAAAACTTGACCATCAACGGCGCTTCGCTGAAGCGACAAACACAAGCCGACCAGATATCACCATGGCAATGTGCGTTCCTGGTGCGTTGGTGTGGCATAACTTTGATGACAAAGCTATTCCCTACGAGAACACCGGCAAGACCTTGACACGAATGCACGCGATGATTCCCGATTTACGTTGGGAAACACGCAGCGTTGTGATCACCAGTGATGGCTGGATATGGCAAGCGGCAATCATGGGCACAGCACCTGGCGGTCAATTATGTGCCCATTCCTGTATGGTCGTGACTCTGAACGACGACGGACTGATCACCAAACTGGACGAATATCTTGACCCAGCGCAAATGGCACCGCTGCGCAGTTAGCCGCTACTTGTCGGCGAGTAAAACGGCTCCATAACGGTCAAGTGATTGATTAGATGCCACGAGATGTTGTGCGGAGCCTTGTGCATCTCTGAAGCATCGTTGCAACGGACTTGAGTTAAACAATGCGCCTGCGCCGGCAAAACTCATCAATCGCGAAATTGCAGAGACTGCAGTCTCGGTGCAATACGCAGTCATGGCAGCGACCGCTGCTTCACCTCTGGCGGTGAATTCTTTGCCGTTTTCCATGGCATCGTCAACTGTTGCAAGAGTTGCGAGTGCATGAGCTTGCACGGCCTGTAGTTGTTGTGAACTCTTCCCGAGTTCATATTGAAAGGCACCGCGATCTGCAAGCCGACCGTCAAAACCTCGCGATTTACCGCGCGCATAGACAACAAGTTCATCAATGAATCGATTGCACACTCCAAAGGTAAAACCAAGATTCTCGCCAGCAACAAAGATTGTGTAATTCAAGCCATAGATTGCCCCGCCACGTTTTGCTGGTTCCATCGGATCCACTGTTAATGCTGTCGGAACAAAGACGTCTTTCGCAGTGATTGACACGCTCCCAGTTCCCTTGAGTGCCATCACATTCCAGTCACCATGCACCGTCGCATCCGCTGTCCGGATCACTGCAAGAGTGACGGTGGGTTGCTCAACAGCTTCAATTGCAGTCAACATGGCCCAGTCGGCGTGGCGAACTCCACTCGCATAATTCCACGTGCCATTCATCAACACCCCACCGTCAACACGAGTAAAGGTCCCTGTCGGTAGTGCCACAGCCGCTAGGAACGGCGACGGGTCGGAACCAAATAGCAAGTCAATCCCCTCATCGCTGAGACGTGACCCCGCAGCAGCAGCAGCACCCGCATGGTTAAATCCAGTCCATGCTGCCGTCGGATTTGAATAACTCAAGGCTGTGAAATAGCGACATTGATCGGCTAACAACAGGCGATCGCCACCGACTTCAAGCGGCGCCTTAATCATCGGCACGCGTATCTGTCGCATGAGATCCACTAACGCTTGCGGAGCGTCACCTAGTACCTCGGACTCCGCTGCGGTGGCGTCAAACTGCGAATGCAGGGTAGAGATCTCATCCACTAGTTCTTCAATTGATCGAGCCGCCTCATGTGCAACCCGTGTTGTCATCGTTGTCATTAGAACACTCCTTCGTAACTGCCACCATCAAGTTGCAGATTTTGACCACTGATATATCCGGCTTGAGCGGCACACAGAAATGCAAAAGCGTCGCCAAATTCCTCGGGGCGACCGAGTCGTCCGGCTTTAATTGAGGCAATTTGTTGGGCTCGGGCTTCTTCGTAGGTGACGCCTAAAATTTTCATTGCCACATGAGCCATCTGTTCTTGACGAGCGGTGTCAAATCTCTCAGGCAAAAGTTGGTTAACGGTGACGTTGTATTTGGCAAGATCTTTGGAGAGACCCTTGAGCACACCAGTTAGGCCAAGACGGGTTCCGTGCGACAGACTCATCAGTGAGTTGGGTGATTTCACCATCGCCGAACTCACCGCCACGATACGACCAAAACCGCGATCTCTCATGCCAGGGACAACACGTTGCACAAGCGCCAGCGGCCCCGTCAGCGCTTGCAGCACGGCACTATCCCAGTCTTCGCCTTCGATGTCAAGAAAGCCTTTAGGAGATGGTCCTTGGCCATTCAACAAAACAATGTCTGGTTCAGGACATGCAGACATCAGTTCATCTTGCACACTCGCTGTCGCCGAATCACCCACAACTCCACGCGCCTCAACGCGATAAAGAGATGTGAGTTGTGCGACTGCCTCATCAACATCTGCGCTTGTGCGACCATTGATGACAACGTTGACTCCTTCGCGAGCAATGCTTAGCGCACACGCCCACCCGAGCCCACGACTTGAGCCGGACAAAATAGCCCAACGACCTTTTATTCCCAGGTCCATCGCCGTGTTACTTCAATCCACTTGCTTCACGACCAGCCACAATTGCTGGAATATCAGTTGGCGCGAAGAATTCTTCTGGCGGATCTTTTGGACCCCATACCGAAAAACCAGCCGGTCCATCTTCACCTTCCCAATCGAGACGGCAGTGATCTCGGTCCCAACCTTGTTCATCAATGATCTGATCCATATCCGAGAAAAATTCAAACATATTGCCAGAAGGGTCTCGTAAGTACCAAAACACATTCGCCCCAAGATTGTGACGGCCAACACCGATAATGCTGGAAACTCTTTCGTCTTTCAATGCAGATGTTCCCGCTAATCCCACGGCATCAATGTCGTCAACTTCAACTGCATAATGATTGAGATACGACGTGGGGCCGGGTTGAATCATCAAGTTGTGGTGATCCGACTCAACGCGCATAAAGGTCGCAAAACCCTTCATGATTTGATCGGAGACGCGATATCCCAAAACATTCAAATAAAAATCCGTTGCTTCGACAAGATGAGGTGTACCAAGAACCACGTGACCGATCCGGCGCACAACGGGAGTTTCAGTGTGTAACACGGCGTCCGCACGAGTATCAGTACGATTTTTTTGGCCGGGACCATTGAATGCTCTGGACTGCGTCGGTGTAAGGGGATGCGGTGAACCAACATCAATCACAATCGCGTGGCCGAAGATTGGGTCAATACATCGCAATGTTGTGCTGTTGAAACTGGATGTGACTCCAGCATCTGTCAGGCGCTTTGCGATCGCCACGATGTCCGACTCATTCTCACAACTGAGATGCATTGAAGAAAGATGGCGATACGGCGCCTCTGCGAGATTCATCTGCACTGGTCGATCCGGTGTGCCAAGGACACCATCGGCTGTTGCATTCATTCCGTGCTGCAACCAAAACTCAAAAAGTTCTTGCGGGTTCGGCACTGATATTTGAATATCTAGTAATCCATTGAGCGCCATGTTCATGCCCCTTTCGCATAGTCGTTGACACGACGGCAATGATTGACCATTGTGCCGAGACCAGTGATTGTGGTTGTTATTACGTCTCCATCTTTGAGAAAGTTTCCGGTTGCTGCGCCAACACCATCTGGCGTGCCAGTGAAGATGATGTCCCCCGGAGTCAGCGTGGTCACTTGCGACAAATATGCAATCAGCGTCTCCACATCGAAGATCAAGTTTTTTGTGCTGTCATTCTGGCGAGTTTCACCATTAATTTCAGTCACTAAATGAAAATTATTGAGATCAGAGAAATGGTCGGTTGAGTAGACGAATGGCCCGATTGGCCCAAACGTATCGAAGGATTTTCCTAAATCAAAGTGCGGAGGTTGGGCAGCGAACTGCACGATCCGATCAGAAATGTCTTGGCCAATCGTGACACCAGCAACATGGTTCCACGCATTTTCTTTCTCAATATCCTTGCCACCAACTCCGATCACGACCACCAGTTCAACTTCATAGTCAACACCGTCAGATCGCATGTCAATATCTGAATGTGGGCCAACCAAGCAGGACGGAAACTTTGTAAATACCAAAGGGTTAGTGGGGAGTTGCATTTTTGCTTCCTCGGCATGACTCTTGTAATTCAGTCCGATGGCAAAACAATTTTTCGGTCGAGGAACTGCAGCGCCAATTGTTTCATCGGCCACTCGTCCCGTCGGCGTCGCATCTTTTAGAAGATCAGAAAGTTGATGCAGAAGGTCACAGTTTGCCAAAGCGTCCATTGGGTCACTTGACAAAACTCCATTGCTCAATGCCTGCACATCAAAGTAAAAATCATCCAGAACCAAGACGGAGCGGTCGTTAATGTTGCCGAGGATGAAGGTCACGACGAGATACTACGGCATCAAACTATTTGATGTCAAATGATCTGTTAGTGTGAAGTCATGGACATGTCAGAACTCGTTAAAGACACGATCAGGACTTGGACAGCGGAACGACCGGACCTTGATTTCACGGCTATGTCTACTGCCCTCAAACTCAATCTGCTCGTGGACAAGACTTTCCAATCAATCAACAAGCACATGCTCGAACTGGGTCTTACTCTCGGCGAATTTGATGTCCTGGCGACCTTACGGCGACACGGCAAGAGTGGGGTCTTGATGCCGACCGAGATCGCTGGTTTCGCCATGATTTCGCCAAGTGGACTCACCAATCGGCTCACTCACTTAGAGAAAATGGGCCACATTGATCGCCTCAGCGACCCCAATGATCGCAGGATCTCTCTCGCCCGACTGACAGCCAAAGGCCGCAAGGTTGCCGATTCGGGCATCAGTTTCGCTTCTTCTCACTCAACAGAAATGATGGGCCGCGTGGATCCCCGAGACCTAGCAGTCTTCAATAAGGTCATCGAGCAGATGATGAGATCCGTCGAAGAATGACCCACACTGGGGCGGTCGCAGGTAACGCACAGAGTTCGCCACTCTCAGCGATGCCCTCCATCTCGTCCCATGAAGAGATTCCCCCCGATCAATGGGATTTCTAAGGAAGTAAAGTGTACGCGGGATTCAGGAACCGAAGCCCAGTAGCCGAGGTCATAGGGACCCCTTCGATCACAACAGTGCGACCAAGATCAAGACCACCGATTGAGCGCCGACCCAACCAAACAGCGGTCGCCGCACCTGACGCATCCTCTATTCGTACCAGAAGCGTGGGCAGTCCCTGCGTGGGCTGTCTCACAATGCGGACGACTCGACCGCGTATCGCCGTCTTTGATCGCGGAGTGAGCGAGGCAATCAACGGATAAACACTTTCCTCGACGACAGGGGAATCACTTCTCTGTCGTCGAAAGATGTTCATGACGCAGAGTTACCAATAAGTACTCGCCGTACGTCCTGTTCAACATCGCCCGTTAGTAGCACCACCACTTCGTCCCCTTGATGTAATGGTATATCCGCCTGAGGTGAAAGGACATGTCCATCGCGCATGATGGCAACCACTGTCGTTTCGCGGGGTAAACCCAGATCAGCAATACGCGTCCCGATGGCGGGCGAACCAGCTGCCAATGTCACTTCGGCTAATTGGGCCTTACCATGTTCAAATTTCATGATCCGGACTAATGAACCAATGCTCACTGCCTCTTCAACCATCGCAGTCAGAAGGTGAGGGGTTGAAACTGCAACGTCAACACCCCACATTTCGTTGAACATCCATTCATTATTTGGATTATTCACGCGCGCCACAACACGAGGCACTGCGAATTCTTGTTTGGCCAATAACGAAATCACCAGATTGTCTTCGTCATCACCAGTCACGGCAGCCACGACATCAGCGTTAGATGAACCAGCCTTAGAAAGCGTGTCAACTTCACAGGCGTCACCAAGAGTGACCGTGACACCTGCAATATTGACACGTGAGATTGCGTTTGCGTCCGAGTCAATCAGAGTGACTTCATTTCCAGTAGATGACAACTGCTCAGCCATGTAACGACCGACACTTCCAGCACCTGCAATAATGATCTTCATGAGTGACTCCCTTGATGAGCAGTGACGGCATGATCAAACATCGCAATCGCCGCACTCGTGGCCAGTACATGAAGCACATCACCATCTTGTAATAACACTGTCGTTGGAGGAATCTGAGTCACCCCATTGCGGCCAAGCAAAACCACACGACATTCCTCGGTCGTGAATTCATCTATTGCTCGACCTGCACCAGAGGCATGAATGTGTCGTTCGTAAATGAAGTGTGATGAAGTTGGATTCGTCCACGTTGGTGAGCTTTGCTGCGGGAACACGATGTTCAGAATTTGGTTACTTGTCCATGCGACGGTGGCCACTGTTGCAATGCCAAGGCGTTGATAAATAGCCGCTCGCTTGGGGTCATAGATACGTGCGGCTACTCGTTGTACTCCGAACATTTCGCGAGCAACGCGTGCAATCATAATATTCGAGTTATCGCCACTGGTCACGGCCATCACGGCAGAATCAGGCGTAATACCAGCTTCTTCGAGGACAGCACGATCAAAGCCAATACCAGCGACCTTGCGACCGATGAAATCTTCGCCAAGTCGCCGAAATGCATCCTTGTTGCGATCAATCACGACAATCTCATGACCTTGAGATTGAAGTTCGCGAGCGATCGTTGAACCAACTCGGCCGCAGCCCACGATGATCATGTGCATAAGAATTAACCTTCCTCAATCACACCGTGATGCATATGCACGGGGATTGAAACAACAGCGGTATGGGGGCGGTGTAAGAGTCGAGCTTTCAAGGCAAATGCGCTTCCGTTATGGAGCCACTGAGTTTTCCACGCTGTGACAAATTCGGGAATGACGACCGTGATGATGTCATCGCTATACAAGGCATCAAGTTCATCAAGAAAACGCATGATCGGATTCGTCAACTCACGGAATTCGGAGAATTCAAAGGTGAGAGCAATCGGGATATTAAATGAATCCCACTCTGCTTGCATGCGCGCTTGATCCTCGGGACTGCTGACAACCGAGAGCGCAATCAGCCGATCGGGGTTGAGCGAGCGAGCGTATTGCAGACCGTGCAAGACCCCCTTGTTGATACCGCCGACCAATACGACCATGGTGTGAGTCTCGCGGCTAGGCCAGAATCCAGGTTCAGCATGCACAACTTTTCGACCCGCCGCATAATGGCGCCCAATGGTTCGGAAGGCCAGCACCATGAACGGAATCAAAAGCGCAGGAATCCAAGCACCTTCGGTGAACTTTGAAACTACGACGATGACGGCGATCAGACCTGTCGTCGTTGCGCCGACAGCATTGACAAAAAGGCCAACTTGCCAATGTGGCTCGCGTAATCGCAAATGGTGCCGAACCATTCCAGTTTGACTCAAGGTAAATCCGGTGAAGACGCCGAATGCATAGAGGGGGATCAGCTTAGAAATATCCCCATCAAAAGCGACTATCAGAAGGCTTGACACAAAAGCCAAGAACAGCACTCCATTTGAGAACACCAGTCGCGCACCACGATTGAAAAACTGGCGTGGCAGGAAGTCATCTTTCGCAATGATCGACGCCAATCGCGGGAAGTCGGCGTAAGCCGTGTTGGCCGCGAGAATTAAAATTAAGAACGTGGCGATCATCGTCATCCAAAACAAAATGCCCTTACCACCGTAGAGGTATTCGGCCATCAAACCTAAACCATTGCCATCGGATTCACCACGGAATGGCCTGAGATGGGACGCCAGAACAGAAACGCCAAAGAAACAGGTTCCGAGAATTCCACCCATCCACATCAGGGTGATCGCCGCGTTTTTGCTTTCTGGCTTACGAAACGCTGGTACGCCGTTTGAAACGGCCTCAACACCTGAAAGCGCCACAGCGCCAGATGAAAAAGCTCGGAGCAACATCATGAGCCCTAACGACTTTGCCCCATTTCTTAATTCTTGCGCTTCAGGGCTAAGCAGATCAACTGGAATTGGTCCGACATGTTGCACGAAGATGCGATACAAACCCGTGAAAATGAGCATGATCAACATGACGATGTAGAAATACGTTGGTCCGGCGAATGCGGCGCCAGATTCTTTAACGCCTCGTAAGTTCATGACGGTCATGATGAATACGCACAACAGACAAATGGGAACAGTCCATTTATGATCAAAGCCAATAGCTGTTCGTATAGCCAATACCCCACCAGCAACACTCACAGCTACCGTCAAGATGTAGTCAACGAGCAGAGAAGAACCAGCGACGAGTGCAGGAATTGTGCCGAGATTTTCGCGGCTCACAATATAAGCGCCACCACCCGATGGATAGGCCATGATGGTTTGCCGATATGACGTCACCACGATTGCCATCAATACGCACACCACGATGGCAATGGGGACCAACGTCCTAAACCCAGCGGCGCCGATTCCGGCTTGGAGTAACAAGACCGCCATGACCTCATCAGTGGCGTAAGCCGTTGAAGAAATTGCGTCAGAAGCAAAGACGGGCAGGGCAATGACTCGGCTCAATCTTTGGTGCTGTTCATCGGCGCTTGAAAGCTTTTTGCCGAGGAGGAATTGTTTAAAGGGAGCCATAGGTTGCTTAAATATCAGCAAAATTAGGTTACTCACCTCGCTAGGCATTAGCCAATCCGCAATGTGCTCGCAATAGCCAGTACTTCTGATTTACCCTTGCAGCCAGTTAAAAAAGGGGGCAAGGCTCAAAACTTGGCGTTTTTGGGTGTTCTTGTTTTCGCATGATCTTGTCGAACAGCATGAACTGAATAGTCTTTCAACACTCGGCACTGGAACCCAATTGTCCAAACAACAGACTCCAGTTAGGTCTGAGGCACTACCGTTAAGGGTGATGTCCACCCCCGTCTCTCCCGGATCAACCACAGAGCCCTCGCCCGCCTTGGCGACTCTGCGTCAGCGCATCGATGACCTCGATCGTCAACTTCTTGACATTCTTGCTCAGCGACTTGAAACCTGCCATGAGGTCGCACGCATCAAAGAACACAGTGACACACCGATTATTCAACCCGATCGAGTGCGCGAAGTTGTCACAAGTCGTCGTCAATACGCCATTGATAGGTCCGTTGACCCGGACTTTGCGGAGGACATCATGCGCGTCCTCCTCGCCGAAACTCACCGCATCGAAATTGCTGGTCGCCGCACTGATGCTGCCCCCGAGAAGAGCGCTTCGCCTGAACGAACAAGATCCGCGATCGACACAGTCTCTACCCGCGTCGACCATGTTGTCATCGCTGTCGAGAATTTGTCCACAGCGGTCGAAACCTTTACGCAAAACCTCGGGTTCCATCTTGAACATCCGACTAATAGCCACCCCGGTATTGCTGTCATCGCCGCTGGTGGGGTCACTCTTGTCTTAGTTGGACCCGAAGCGGGACCCCAAGTGGCGACCCATATTGCCCAGCACGGCAGTGGAATCCACCACATCGCCATTGAAGTGCTGAACGCTAGTTACACCCACGCCACGTTAAGTAGCACGAGTTCTGCACTCTCGCCAACCGTCACCGACGTCGTCACCGACGATCATGGGCACGAACAGTTCTTTACCCTGCGAGACCCTGCCTCGGGAGTTCAATTAGGGTTTATTGCCCGTACTGGGCATCGTGTGGGCGTAGCGACACAAAATATCCTTGAGGGCTTCAAAAGCTCGTAGCCCCGACTAGGCTCATTGATGCACGACAAGTATCGAGATAATGGGGCTCTCTCGCATCCGCAGCATCTCCGTTGTGCGCTGGCAAAAACTGAGTAGTTCTTAGCTCCCAGAAGGGTCTTAGTTATGACGCGCCAGCGCATTGATGTCCAACTTGGTGATTTCGGTGATCCCCGAAACACCATCACCCAACCCAGCGATCTGCCGACTGATCTTCGTGATTTGATTGATACCCCGCTTGACCAACTGATGGCACGCGCACGGGAGATACGAGATCAACGCCACGGCACACGCATCACGTTTTCTCCGAAAGTCTTTATTCCCTTGACCATGTTGTGTCGCGATAGTTGTGGCTATTGCACTTTCGCTCAGCCACCAGCGCGCCTGGAAAGCCCATTTTTGTCCCCCGAACAAGTGTTGAAAATAGCCAAGCAAGGAGCCCGCAACGGCTGCCACGAAGCGCTTTTTACTTTGGGCGAAGCCCCCGAAGAAAAATATCAAGTTGCGCGTGATTGGCTCACCGAGAACGGCTACACATCAACAATCGAATACCTCGTGGCAATGTGCAAGTTAGTACTTGAAGAAACTGGACTACTTCCCCACGCCAACGCTGGAGCATTAAGCAAAGAAGAACTCGCAAGTTTGCGACCCTTCTCGCCAAGCCAAGGAATGATGGTTGAAACATTGCGCCATGACTTGGCCTGTCATCGTGGCGCCCCCGACAAAGACCCCGATCGCCGTTTGGCAACGCTCAACTTCGCTGGAGAATTGCATATTCCGTTTACGACTGGGATTTTGGTCGGTATCGGCGAAACACGCGCCGATCGCATCGCTGCCTTGGTTGCGATACGTGATTCACATCAAACACACATGGTCAATGGGCGTGGGCATGTGCAAGAAGTGATCGTGCAAAACTTTTTACCTAAACCCCGCACCGGCATGCAACACGAAGACGCCTGCCCGACGGACGAGTTCTTATGGTCCATTGCCGTGGCACGCATCATTTTGCCACCCGACATTCATCTACAAGCCCCACCAAACCTGAGTGACAACTTTGCTCCCCTGCTTGATGCCGGCATTGATGATTGGGGCGGGGTTTCGCCCGTCACCGCTGATCATGTCAACCCTGAGCGCCCGTGGCCCGATCTCGATATTCTCCGAACGGTTACCGAGTCTCGGGGTCTAGTTTTGGCTCCGCGACTCACTTTGTACCCCGAATACATCGTCAGTGCGCCACACAGTCTCTCTCTTGACACAGCACGCCTCTTCAATCCTGCACATAATTCGTGGATTGATGTGAATCTGCGCTTTCCAATTCTCGATCGTTGCGATGCCGAAGGACTTGGACGCGATGATCCTGGCGCCATATGGCCAGAGAAAGTCACTGCTGCTGATGTCGTTCTCGATGGTGCTGAAGTGGTACTTGTCGGTCATCGTTCGACTCAGTGGTACAGCGGAAGCAATAACAAGCCGCCCTTGATCATTGGCGCAAGAAACGACACTTCGCTGAACCCCAACTCGCGAGTGAGCGAAATCATTGCTGGTCATCGTGCCGGTCAAGAACTCGGCGAACAGGAGATCATTGACTTGTTTCGTGCCCGAGGGCCCGAGGTTTTGGCGATTGCTGAATACGCCGATCATCTCCGAGAGATGACGGTAGGCGATCAGGTCACCTGGGTACATAACCGCAATATCAATTACACCAATGTCTGCACCTTCAAATGTAAGTTTTGTGGATTCTCTAAGGGCCCACTATCGCTTAACTTGCGCGGCACGCCGTATCTCTTAACTCTTGATGACATTGCTCAACGCGCCGTTGAAGCCTGGAATATGGGTGCCACTGAGGTCACCTTACAAGGTGGAATTCACCCAGATTTTGACGGTGATTACTACTTGCATGTGACTCAAGCAGTCAAAGATGCTGTCCCCGAAATGCATGTTCACGGATTCACGGCATTGGAAATTACTGAGGGTGCAAAACGTAATGGTGAAGATTTGCATACCTACCTGACCAAGATGAAGCAAGCAGGCCTGGCGTCGTTGCCTGGAACCGCTGCAGAAATTCTTGATGATGAGGCGCGTGCTGTGCTGTGTCCCGACAAGGTCAATACCGAAGAGTGGCTTGAATGTCACCGTGTTGCCCACGACATAGGACTGCACTCCAATATCACCATCATGTACGGAAGTGTTGAGCATCCAGAACATTGGGCGCGACATATGATCCGTACCCGTGATTTGCAAAAGATCACCGGCGGATTCACTGAATTCATTCCTTTGCCATTCGTGCACATGGCATCGCCGATCTATCTACAAAAGCGCTCACGGCGCGGACCGACCTTCCGTGAGACGATTTTGATGCATGCCATTGGTCGCATGGCCTACCACGGACTCATTGACAACGTTCAGGTCAGTTGGGTGAAAATTGGCGTCGAAGGTGCTCGCCAGTTATTGCGCTCTGGATGCAATGACATCGGTGGAACTTTGATGGACGAAAATATCAGCCGTGCCGCAGGGGCCAATCACGGTCAGAAGATGAGTGAAGATAGTTTTCAGGCTTTGGTGGCACCACTTGGACGAAAGCTCGCCCAGCGAAATACTGCCTACGCTTTACTTACGCCCTAGACAGAATCGCCGATGCGTTAGCGATATCTATCGCTAACTGAGCTTTCATTTCCTCAAGACCAGCAAATTTTTGCTCACCGCGTAAGCGAGAAACGAAACGCAACATCGCGACCTCATTGTAGAGATCAAGATCAGTTTCGCCGATGATATGTGCTTCAATCAGTGACACTGGCGCATCGTCATAGAAGGTCGGTCGACGCCCAATATTGATAGCGCAAGGATACGTTTCTTCTTTCCCAGCAACCAGACGCACATACCACGCGGCGTACACCCCATCGGCAGGAACACACATCGTGACTGGCACCTCAACATTGGCCGTTGGAAAACCAATGGTTCGCCCACGCTGATCACCATGCGCCACAGTTCCACGGATCTCAAAAATGTGGCCAAGATTACGATTAGCGTTCTCAATATCTCCCCGAGTAATCAACTCGCGAATAAAGGTTGAACTTGCGACGGAACCATCAGCCACGGTCAAGAGATGCAAAGGTTCAACCTTAAAACCATAGCGATGACCCAACTCACGAAGTAACGCCACATTGCCCGCTCGAGCCCTTCCGAAGTGGAAGTCCTCACCGACGACAATCGTTTCAACCTTGAAACATTCCACTAGCACCCGCCTCACAAAATCCTCTGGTGATTCAGCAGCCTGTTGCTGATCAAAGGTGACCACGCCAACCGCATCGAGTCCAGTCTGCTGAAGGAGTTCCATCTTCTGCGCGTGATCCGTGAGCAACTTGGGAGCTGACTCAGGCCGCACTAACGACGCCGGATGACGATCAAAAGTGACCAAAACTGATTGACAACCAGCTGCACTCGCCTCAGCAACAACCCGATCAATGACTAGGCGATGACCCACGTGCAAACCGTCGTAGGCCCCAATAGTGATAATGCTTCGCGTGTCCATGTGGTCCCACGCTGGAGTGGAGAAATCGCCGATCACCTGCACATCGCAAACGATACTCGCCTCCGGGGAAATTCTCATATCCCGGCCCGATGTCAACTGGGTGTAATCAAAACAATCAGCGGACGAGTCATGTCGTTACCGACTTTGAGATTGGAGAAGGGCTCGTACACCGCAATGAGTTTGTCATCAGCATCTACCACGGCCCATGGTGCCGGACCCGAGTCGACGAATGTGGCTTGCGGCAACACCTTGCCGAAAGCAACGGCTGTGCGCAGATCATCGTCTGCATCAAAGCGTGAGAGCCCGCGCACACATTCAAGTACTGGACGAAGAAAAGAGTAGGCATTATCAGTGTTTAGGTCGTCCAACGTGATCGCATCGGAAATACCAAAACGGCCAATTGATGTTCGCCGCAGATTACACAGGTGGGCGCCGCCGCCTAGCAACTTTCCTAAGTCAGAGGCCAAAGTTCGAATATAAGTACCAGACGAGCAGGCAACATCAATATCGATGAGGTTTTCACGCACGGCAAGCACTTTGAATGAATGGACCGTCACAGGACGAGCCTCACGCTCAATCTCAATTCCAGCGCGCGCCAATTCATGAAGACGTTGACCGTCCACCTTGAGCGCAGACACCATCGGTGGCACTTGCATAATGCTTCCCAGCAACTGTTGATTGACATTTCCATCAACGATGTCTTGGACCGTCTCAACTGTGAGTCGAGAAATAATCTGCGCCATGTCATGGGTGGCTATCACTTCGCCCGCTGCATCCAAGGTTGTGGTCTCAGTGCCAAGAACAACGGTTCCGGTATATGACTTTGATGTTGTCGGTTGACTATCAATCGTGACATTGTCCAAAAAGCGCAGCAAACGCGTCGCGTCGCCGACACCGAGCAACAAAACGCCCGTGGCGTCGGGGTCAAGAGTTCCAGAATGCCCGACTTTACGTTCACCTAGGACGCGACGCACCCGATCAACCACATCATGACTAGTCATACCAGCGGGCTTGTCAATGACAAGCAAGCCATGTACCTGCGCTGGCTTACGCCTCGCCATCGATGTCTACATCGCTTTCGTCATCAACTTCGTCGGCGAGCAGATCATCAACAAATACTTTCTTTTGCACATAATTATCTTCGTTGACTGTGACCTCACGACTCGGACTTGGATTCTCTCTGAGGATCTTTTCAATTCGCTCTGCCGAACGAATGACATCATCAGGACGGAAGGACAAGATTGGAGTCTTTTTGGCGCGCACCTGTTTGCCGATCGCACCTTGCAAACGCTTACGATGATCGGTGAAAGCGGCGAGGATCAAATCATCTCCATCTTCTCCCGACAGTGAATCAAAGTGCACAACCCCGCGGTTCATTTCAGGGTCTACGTCAATGCGGGTGATGGTAACAAATGCAAGGCGTTCATCGTCAATACGAACTAGCTCGTCTGCCAAAACCTCACGCAATGTTTCACCCAAACGCGCCGAGCGTGGGTAGGCGTGTGTTGTCGCGTTACGAGAGCTCGTGCGGGACTTGGAAGATCGCGCTGGGGGCCTATTCATACCCGTAACGCTATCGCTGAGTTGTGCTCGAAATGAGCCGCATATCAGTCAGTCAAAGATAGGCGCGGAACGAAGTGTGCGCTTGAGCTCGACAACTCCAGGGGTAGTGGCCACGATCTCAACGGCATCCCACAATGTGAGTGCCTCTGGTCCACGGGGGATTCGCGAGATGACCGGTCCAAAGAATGATCCTTCATCATCTCGACCGGGACGAAAGGTCAGAATCGGGGTGCCGACATCTTTGCCGGTGCGAGAGAAAGCAAGATCAGTATCACTGGCGATGCGCTCGTCAAAACTTTCATCAAAGGCGGCGCCGATCAAGGATTTAACTTCGGCTTCAGAAAATTTTGCCGCTACCAAAGCTTCAGAAATAAACGACTCACTACTTGCAGCGAAATCATCACGCCGTTTCATATTGTGCGTTTGTGTACCGATCGCCGTATAGAAATCTCCGACACGTACGTTGCCGAAAGCACCTTCGATCGCTGCCGAGACACGCAGTGCCTCATGACCCATGGCATGCCAACGCTTGTATTGATCGCCATACCACTCGGCTGCGTTCGTAGCGTTAATCAACTTCAGAGAAATGAAACGCCAGCGAACTTCGTAACTGCGAAGAGATTGAACCTCAACCACCCAGCGCGAAGTAATCCATGCCCATGGGCACACCGGGTCGAAAAAGAACTCAAGATCAGTCATCACGCGTCTCTAGGTCCGAACGACAAGTTTGTCTTCAAAGGTTTCGATCAAATCGCCAGGCTTGAGATCCTGGAAATCGCTGAGTCCGATTCCGCATTCAAAGCCCTCACGAACTTCGCGAACGTCATCCTTGAAACGGCGCAAGGATGTGATCGCTCCCTTCCAGATGATGACGCCCTCACGAATGAAGCGCACCTTCGTACCACGGTTGATCTGACCACTGCGAACATAACAACCAGCGATAGCCCCAAGTTTGGGAACTCGGAAGATGTCGCGCACTTCAGCTTCACCGGTGACGATTTCTTCGTACTCTGGCGCCAACATGCCAATCATCGCGCTTTCGATATCTTCAAGGAGTTTGTAGATAATTTCGTAGGAACGAATTTCGACATGTTCCGCTTCAGCCAGGTCACGGGCCTTACGATCCGGACGAACATTGAAGGCGATAATCGTCGCATTAGTTGCCGCAGCAAGCGTGATGTCGTTTTCGGTCACTCCACCTACTGCGCGATGCACAAATGCCAATTTGACTTCATCGCGCTCAAGGCGCCGCAGACTTTCGGTCACTGCTTCCAGCGAACCCTGAACATCGGCTTTCAAAACCAGATTCAAAGTAGCCACTTCTCCAGCCTGAATCTGTGAGAAAACGTCTTCGAGTTTCACACCACGCTGCACGCGAGCGTCACCGCGCTGAGCCTTAGCACGCAATCGATGTTCGCGCGCTTCGCCAACAGTACGGGCCGTTTTTTCATCGGGAGCGACCCGGAACTCATCGCCAGCTTGAGGCACAGTTGACAAGCCAAGCACTTGTACAGGAGTCGATGGTCCGGCTTCTTTAATCTGCTGACCCTTGTCATCGATCATGGCACGCACACGACCCCACGCACCACCAGCAACGATTGGATCACCGACACGGAGCGTTCCCTTGTCAACCAAAACAGTCGCCACTGGTCCGCGACCAGTATCAAGATTGGCTTCAAGGACAACACCTTTGGCACGACCAGTCGGATTGGCGGTCAGTTCTTCTACTTCAGCGACAATGGTGAGTTGCTCAATAAGGTCGTCAACACCCAAGTTTTGTTGAGCCGACATTTCAACACAAATAGTGTCGCCGCCCCATGACTCAGGTACCAGTTGCTGTTCAGCCAACTGGGCAAGAACTCGCTGGACATCGGCATTGTCTTTATCAACCTTGTTGATCGCTACGACCATCGGTACACCGGCAGCGCGAGCGTGACTAATAGCTTCAATGGTTTGCGGCATGACACCATCGTCTGCTGCAACCATCAGAACGACGATGTCAGTGACTTGTGCACCACGGGCGCGCATCTGCGTGAACGCTGCGTGACCGGGGGTGTCAATGAAAGTGACCTTCTTGCCATTTTGTAGAACTTGATATGCCCCAATGTGTTGAGTGATTCCACCAGCTTCACCGGCGACAACATTGGCGTTTCGAATCTTGTCCAGCAGTGTGGTCTTACCGTGGTCCACGTGACCCATAACGGTGATCACTGGTGGACGCAATTCTTGTGCGGCCTCATCTGCGTCGTCGCTGTCATCAAACAACGCCTGCAATTCCATCTCTTCTTGTTGGCCTGGCTCGACCAATAAGATCTCGGCGCCAATTTCAATGGCGAAGAGTTCCATTTGCTCATCGTTCAATGTCATGGTGGCGGTGATGATTTCACCGTTCTTAAATAAAAATCGAACAACGTCAGCAGCGGTGCGGTTCAAACGTGGACCGAACTCTTGTGAAGATACGCCACGCTCAATAACGACAGTGCCTTCTGGGACTGGGGCCGAGTCTTCGCTATAGGCGATCGTTGATGCCTGTAGATCATCTTCACCACGACGACGACGACGACCTCCACTACGCGGAGCACGTCGGCCTCCACTTGGCCGAGCGCCGCCACCAGGACGACCAGGACCGCCACCAGGACGAGCGCCACCAGGACCGCCAGGGGCGCCACCTGGGCCACCCGGTGCACCACCAGGTCCGCCAGGACGTGGGGCGCCAAAGGCACCAGCCGGACGCGGACCAGCACTAGGACGCGGCGCTCCGTAAGCACCAGCAGGACGGGGGGCTCCTGTACGCGGACCACCGTAACCTGTGCCACTTGGACGCGCACTCGGAGCGGGTGCCGTGCGGGGACCACCAGGAGGCGGGGGCACAGGGCGACCTGTCGCACTCATTGGACGACCAGGAGGCGGAGGCACAGGGCGACCTGTCGCACTTGTTGGACGACCAGGAGGCGGAGCCTGACGAGCAGTGGGAGAGGCGGGTGCACCACCAGCCGTAGGTGGACGAGGAGCAGAGTCTGTCCGATCAGTTGCAGGAGGACGAGGAGACTCTCGCGTCACATCGCGGGGTGTCTCGCGAGGAGCGGTTGCTCGCGCGGAAATCACCGTGGCGGATTTGACCACAGGAACCTCGACAACGGGCGCCGCCACGACCGGCGTCTCAACGACTGGCGCAACAACAACAGGAGCCTCAAGCACTGGAGCCACAACGACCGGTACAACTACGGCAGGCGTCTCAACGACCGGCGCAACAACAACAGGAGCCTCAACGATGACGGAAGCCTCGGGTTTAGGCGCCACTTTTTTGGCTGGCTTTTCCTCTTCAATAACAACCTCGCGTACGAGACCTGCCAATTGCGCTTTACGCTTGAGCATAGGTACGAACGCCTCGACGAGAGTCGATTGTGGAGTCTTGGCGGCCACATTGTTGGCTTTGCACAACTCCAACATCTCGACATTGGTCATGCCGAGTGATTTCGCTAAGTCACTTACTTTAATCTTGTTATTTGCCACGCGGCGTTCAGTCCTTTGTTGTTTCGAACGCCGGTGACTCCGGCGTTGATTTAGAGTTTCATGGTTGTGCGGCTCGTGTGAGTTGACGAGTAGTACTGATCTTCATTGGTAAAGCCTTGCGTGCCAACGACTGAGTTTTCCAAGCTCGATCAAATGCACGAGTTTTTGTAGCCGCAGCAACACAGGTTGCAGATTCATTGCAGATCCATGCACCGCGTCCGCTTGTTGTGCGCGAGGCAACAGGCTGGCCGACGCCATTAGGCACGTAGCGCGTTAATAACGGCTGTTCTTTTCGAGAACGACAGCCCACGCAAGTGCGTATCGGGTGAGTCAACATCGTCATCAGGCGATCAGACCTCACCCTCGGACGGAGTAACCACTTCAAGTTCAACTGCTTCTGGTGCGTCAACTGCATCAAGTGCTGTTGCCTTTTCCCATTCTTCCAAGCTCATGATCGAACCATCGCCAGCGTGAAATTCCTGTGCTCCCGTTTCAGCGTTAGCAACCCACTCGCCTTCGGCATATTCAATGATTCCGTTGACCTCGTTAAAATGTTGGGTCTCGCTCTTAATGTCAATCCGCACACCAACCAAACGGGCTGCAAGGCGGGCATTTTGGCCTTCCTTACCAATCGCCAATGGGAGTTGGAAATCGGGCACGATGACATCTGCCTGCGAGCGATCATCACTCAATAAAACCTGTGTGACCTTGGCAGGCGAAAGTGCTTTAGCGATGAAGTCAGCGAGATCGTCGCTGAAAGGAATGATGTCAATCTTTTCCTGATTGAGTTCGTTAACGACCATGCGAACTCGTCCACCACGGGCTCCGACGCATGCCCCTACAGGGTCAACATTGCTGTCATTAGAGTGCACTGCGATTTTGGTGCGATGCCCTGGTTCACGGGCGCAGGCTTTGATCTCCACGACCCCATCCGCAATTTCTGGAACTTCAAGTTCGAACAAACGCTTAATGAGACCGGGGTGGGTACGACTAACGACAATCTGAGGACCTTTGTCGCTTCGACGAACTTCCACGATGTATGCCTTGACGCGAGTTCCCGCAGTGGCGCGCTCAAAAGGAACTTGTTCACTTTGTGGCATCAGTGCTTCAACTTTTCCTAAGTCAAGCAGAGCGTAACGATTGTCGTTCTGCTGAATGATTCCCGTGACAACATCGCCTTCGCGGTTGGCATACTCTTCGAACTTCTTATCGCGCTCGGCTTCGCGAATACGCTGACCCATCACCTGACGGAATGTCTGGGCCATGATGCGACCGAGTTCGCCGGCATCAGGAGTGTCATCGCGTGGATTCACCCAGTTGCCATCTTCGTCAATGTCATAGGCCATGAAACTAATTTCAATAGTGTCAGGATCCAGCCCAACCTCTACTTCTTCAGCCGAACCTGGGCGACGCTTATAAGCGGTCGCCAAAGCCTCGACGATCACTTGCAATAAGGTCTCTTCAGAGATATTTTTTTCATTCGCCAAATGGCGTATGGCTTCTCGCTTGTCGGCATTACTCATGACTCTGCTGACTCCTGGTCCTCGTAACTAGCTATGTCTTGAACTAACTCGTCTTGTCCTAGATCTGTATCTAGATCTTCTAGGTCGTCACAGCGATCTAGAAAATCATCAATTTCTTGCTCTGAGTCTGCCGTGGAAGCAGGCAAACTGCTCGTAATGCCCGACTTTGATGTGTCCTGAGCGGCAGATTTCTTACTCGCGCCCTTCACACCCCCAGCGCCAACGCCCTTGCCAGGCTTGGGTTGGGCTTGCCATACAAAAACCGTCTTGGCCCGATCAATGCGATCGTAGGGAACGACTCGTTCCTCGCCATTGGCTAGCCGAAGCAAGAAAGTCTCCACTCCCGCAGATTCGATGACTCCCGTGAGGCGACGTTCGCCATTAAGTACATCACTCAAACGAACGGCTGCCGTTTTGCCTACTTCACGCTGGAAATGCCGAGGCAAACGCAGGTTTCTCTCCAGACCAGGACTGGAAACTTCAAGGGTGTAATGACCTGGTACAGGGTCATCGTGATCAAGTTCGCGTGAAATGAGTCTGGTGCAACGCGACAACTGGTCGACGTCGATGCCGCCGGGCGAGCCAGGGGGCGTATCAACCGTGATTTTGACGATTCCGCCGTTGTACTCAAGGTCGTAAAGTTCTAGACCCAAATCAGTCATCACTGGAGCAATTAACGCCTCAATTCGCTGGGATACCTGATTTTCGGACATTAATTCACCTCCATTTATGCTCACTTGCCAAGTCATTACCGAACCAACTCACCCTAAAGAATAAAAAAGACGTGGGTTTGAGCCCACGCCTTAAGACCCACCGAAATGGAAATTCTCTTCAGACTCTCCCATCATACAAGGACAACAGCCCCACGGCTCAGAAGTCACGAGGTCCGCAAGTAGCCTGAGAGTATGTTGCGTTTGTCCAGCCTGTTCGTTCGTACTCTGCGGGAGAACCCTTCAGATGCCGAAGTAGCCAGCCATCAATTAATGGTCCGCGCTGGCTATATCCGCCGCGCCGCGCCCGGCGGCTACACCTGGCTTCCTTTGGGCTGGAATGTCTACCGCAATGTGGAGCGCATCGTGCGCGAGGAAATGGACGCCGCTGGATTCCAAGAGGTTCACTTTCCCGCCCTGCTACCCCGCGAACCGTATGAGGCGACAAACCGCTGGACTGAATATGGACCCAACTTGTTTCGCCTCCAAGACCGTCGGGGCGTGGATTATCTTCTCGGACCGACCCACGAAGAAATGTTTACGCTTTTGGTCAAAGATCTGTACAGCAGTTACAAGGACTTACCGCTGAGCATCTACCAAATTCAGACGAAGTTCCGCGATGAGGCCCGTCCCCGCGCCGGCTTACTTCGTGGACGCGAGTTCGTCATGAAGGACTCCTACAGTTTTGATATTGACGACGCCGGCTTAGCGGCCAGTTACGAAGCCCATCGGACGGCATACATCGCCACCTTTCAACGCCTCGGTTTACCTTTCGTTATTGTCTCAGCGATGTCTGGGGCAATGGGTGGATCTAAGTCAGAGGAGTTCTTGGCTCCTCTTGAAGCGGGCGAAGATACTTTTGTGCGCTGCACTTCGTGTGACTACGCCGCCAACACAGAAGCCGTGACGGTTCCCACACCGACCAATCTTTCGCCGGCAGACATAAGCAAACTCCCTTCAGCCACAGTTGTCGACACACCTGATACGGCAACAATCGCCACATTGGTTGATCTGCTCAATACGCGTGGTGATCTTCACATTGATCGCCAGTGGACATCAAGTGACACATTGAAAAATGTCATCGTGATGTTGCGTCACCCTGATGGCCGTCGTGAACCCTTGGCCATCGGTGTTCCTGGTGATCGCGATGTTGATATGAAGCGTCTGGAAGCCCAAGTAGGTCCCGCTGAACCCGAAGCATTTACTGAAACAGATTTCGCTGCCTACCCAGCATTGGTCAAGGGCTACATCGGACCAGACGCTCTTGGCAGTGATTCGCCTTCAAAGATTCGTTATCTAGTTGATCCGCGCATTCATCATGGATCATCTTGGGTAACGGGAGCAAACAAAATCGGTCGACATGTCGTGGGACTTGTTGCAGGTCGCGATTTCACTGCAGACGGCACCATTGAAGCCGCCGATGTTCGACCTGGCGATATGTGTCCTCAATGTGCTGCCACAAATGGCTCAGGAACTTTAGAAATGGCCCGTGGCATTGAAATAGGCCACATTTTCCAATTGGGACGCAAATACGCCGAAGCCTTAAACCTGACAGTGCTTGACCAAAATGGCAAACAGGTCGTTGTCACGATGGGAAGTTATGGCATCGGTGTATCTCGCGCTGTTGCCGCCATCGCCGAAGCAACTCTTGACGATATTGGACTGTGTTGGCCGCGCGAAGTTGCTCCCGCCGACATTCATATCGTGATCGCCAGCAAAGGTGGCGACAGCATCACTGATGAAGCAGAACGTATTGCCAGCGAACTTGAAACTGCTGGAGTACGGGTACTCATTGATGATCGCACCACGGTTTCACCGGGCGTGAAGTTCAAAGATGCCGAATTGATCGGCATCCCGACAATCGTGGTTATCGGCAAAGGTCTCACCGATGGCGTTGTCGAAGTACGCGACCGTTCCACTGGCGAACGTAGCGATGTGTCAATAGGAGATGTTGTGAGAACTCTGCGTCAGTTGTGTGGACGGTCAGGTATTTAAATATGAAGCTGGTGCGCGGTGTTTTACAGCACTACTCATGGGGTGACAAGCAAGCAATCCCCCACCTTCTCAACCTTGAACCTGACGGGCGCCCGTGGGCAGAATTATGGTTCGGCACTCATCTTGGCGGCGCCTCAAAAATGCTCAGCGTTGATGATCAGTTACCAGTATCTCAATCTCGGAGCTCCATTGATGAGACTGGTGGGCAATCAACTCCGTTGATGTCAACATCGGGCGAGTTGCCATTTCTTCTCAAGGTTTTAGCAGCCGCAGAACCCCTCTCGTTGCAGGCACATCCATCGCTCGAGCAAGCCAAAAGTGGATATGCACGTGAAAATCGGCTGGGTATTCCAGTGAGTAACTCGCGACGCATTTATCGCGACCCATTTGCCAAACCAGAACTTCTCTGCGCTCTTGGTCAATTTGAGGCATTCTGTGGTTTTCGCGAGCCCACAAAAACGGTTGAATTGTTGCACTCAATCGGAGGTGGAGCATCATTCCTGGCGCGTTTACTGACCGACCACGACCTCAATCACCTACTGCACTACATGTTCAGTGGGACAGAGGAAATTCGCGCACTTCTCACCGACGTTGTCGAAGCATGCGCACAACACGATTCGCCCCATGCGGTGTGGGCCACGCGTTTAAATACTCGCTACCCCAATGACCCAGCGGTCGTGGCAGTCTTGCTACTCAACCACGTCATCTTGAGTGCTGGGGAGGCGCTGTACCTTGATCCAGGCAACTTGCATGCCTACCTCAGTGGAACGGGGATCGAAGTCATGGGATCAAGCGACAATGTGGTTCGTTGTGGACTCACGAATAAACACGTTGATATCAACGAGTTATTGGCGACTGTGATTGCCCGCCCTCTCCCCGACCCGGTTTTGCGACCCACCCCTGTCAGACGCACTGACACTGGCCACTTGTGGCGCTACGAAACGCCTCATGCCCCATTTACACTTTCGATCCACCAGATCAACGGCGCAGAAACGCTTCGTTCGCAAACTCGCGAGTTGATCTTGTGCGGCGTTGGTCGCACCAACATGTTGCACCGTGGGGAAGTTTGCTATCTCGGACCGGATGAAGAAATCACACTCACTGGCAAAGCAACTTTGTTTCGTGTCAGCGAACCCGTTGGGCCGCAGTAGGGCTCAACTTTTTTTGCGAATCTCTACAATTCGGTCATGTGAGTGATTGACATCGTCGCCCTGGGATTCGAGCAACATCGATCGATCCTTGGCGGCTTCACGCTCAGCAATCTTTGTATCAACACGCGCAATGGCTGCCTCCGCCCCGTGCTCATGGATGAACTCCGCCCATTCCACGAGGGCTTCAACCATTTCACTCTCTGGCACAACGGCAACATTTCGACCTTTGACAAAGAGGTGACCGCGCTTATTTCCGGCAGCAATTCCTAGATCGGCTTCGCGAGCTTCTCCAGGTCCGTTGACAACACAACCCATCACAGCCACTTGCAAAGGAATCTTTCGTTCACCGAAAGCCAACATTGCACGATTGGCAACGTCAATCACATCAATCTCAGCCCGACCACAGCTAGGACAGGCAATCAGATCAACATTTTTGCGTTCGCGCAGGCCGAGAGCCTCAAGCAACTGGCGTCCAGCACGTGCCTCTTCAACTGGGTCTGCAGTCAAGCTATAGCGAATCGTGTCACCAATACCTTCTAGCAACAACGCAGCGATACCCGCAGTCGCTTTCAGCAAGCCATTCGGCAATGGGCCAGCCTCAGTGACACCAAGATGCAATGGGTGATCAGTCACTTCGCTGAGTTGGCGATATGCCTCAACCATCAGCGGAACATTGGATGCCTTGACGCTGATCTTGATTTGATCAAAACCCACTTCATCAAAATAGGCAATCTCTCGCAGAGCCGATTCAACCATCGCCTCGGCCGTCACTTTGCCTCCGTACTTGTCATACAATTCTGGATCTAGCGATCCACCGTTGACGCCAATACGAATGGAGATGCCGCGATCGCGGGCCTCAGATGCCACAGCCTTGATGTGTTCAGGACGACGAATATTCCCAGGGTTGAGTCGCAGACCATGGACACCGGCCTCCATCGCCGCCAAGGCCATCTTGTACTGATGATGAATGTCAGCAATGATTGGCACGGGAGACCGTGGGACGATTTGTGCGAGACCTTCTGCAGCCTCAATTTCATTGCAGGTGCAACGAACAATGTCACAACCCGCAGCAGCCAAGGCGTAAATCTGTTGCAGAGTACCTTCGACATCAGCCGTCTTGGTAATTGTCATTGACTGCACACTGATCGGCGCTCCACCACCAACAGGAACCTTGCCAACCATGATTTGACGACTTGGGCGACGTTGCGTCAGAGACCCGCGAGATGAAGAAGATTCAGCAGACATTGATTTCATTCTGCCAGTGATTAGAAGGGTCGTGTGATATCGAGGTACAAACCAGTGAAAGTCAGAAATAGCAACAGAGTGAGTACGAACACCGTGAGCGGCCACATTTTCTCGACATCGGCACGGTAACGATGACCCCTTCGACTTCTTGCTCGCTCGTAGGTAGCAATCGCCGCGTGTCCACCATCAAACGGCAGAAATGGTAAGAGATTGAATAGACCCACAAAGATATTGATGGAGGCCAATATCTCAAGAATGCCGTATATTCCATCGCGATTGCCTATATCGCCCGCGACCTGGGTGATCCCGATGACCGTCGTCGGCCGCTTATTCGGATCGGCTTGTGAATCTGTGAGTTGAGACCATTGATTCTTCGGATTGACAATCGTGCCGATTCCTTGGAACGTGCGTCCCATACCACCCCAAAGATCTGAAGCCATATGAGTGGTCGCCGAGAACAAGCCCAACCTCTGGCGATCAATACTGTTCGTCCCAACCCCAAGGAACCCGACTCCACTCTCACTGTCTCCGGGTCGAGCAACCAAAGTCACGCGCGCTGATTCTTGAGAGTTCTGGTGAATGAAGCCCACCGACACTTCATCACCGACGACTGAACCACCCATCAATGAGCGGAAATCATCACTGGTTTTCATAACCACGCCGTTGATTGATGTGATCTCATCACCGAGGGTGATACCCGCTTGAGCAGCAGGTGATCCCTCGGTGAGTCCAAGAACTTGAATATGTCCAGTTTCTTGGTAGCGACCACCAGTCGTATACACAAACATCATGATCAACACAGCGATGATGATGTGCATCAGCGAACCGGCAGTAATCACTAAGAGTCGCCACCTGTACGGCTTTGCAGAATACGCAACGTCTTCATCGCCCTCGTCAACGGGATCAAGATTGTTCATCCCCACGATGCGCACGAATGCCCCAAGTGGCAGGGCTCGCACTCCATACTCGACACCGTTGCGATGAGTGCTCCAAATTTTGGGCCCGAATCCCATGAAGAACTGGGTACGTTTCATTCCCGCCCATCCAGCAGTCTTGAAGTGCCCAAGTTCATGCAGAAAAACCGAAAGCAGCAAGCCCACGACGAGAGCCAAACTCCATACATTGCTGACCCCAAGCCACACCAACAGAGCGAGAACCGCTAAACCAGATAGCACTCCCGTCGATCGACTGGGTTGAGATGGATCAGCGTTGGGATCATCATGAACAGCACCACCGGCCATCATCTCTTCGCGCAAAGAACGATACAAACTCATATACCCAGAACTTTACGTGCTGTTTCACGACCGACACGGTCAGCTTCAATAATCTCTCGGGAAGTCAAGGTGCCATCTGTCGCTTCATAGGCCTGCATTGATGACTCAACAACAGCCGCTATATCAGGCCACTTCAATAATCCCGACAAAAAGGCTTCCACAGCAATCTCGTTGGCGGCAGACAAGAATGCTGGTGCGGTACCCCCAGCGCGACCCGCCTGATACGCCAACGTCAAACAACGAAAGGTCTCTAGATCAGGTTCTTCAAAATCAAGTCTCGATAACGCCGACCAATTAATTCGCCCGAAGGCTGTTGAAGCACGATGTGGATGCGCCAAGGCGTATCCAATGGGTAAGCGCATATCGGGCAGACTCATTTGAGCAATGGTGCTGCCGTCACTGAACTCAACCATCGAGTGAACAATTGATTGCGGATGAACGACCACTTCGATGCGGGAGTAATCAACGCCAAATAATTCGTGAGCCTCAATGACCTCTAGACCCTTATTCATCAGCGTCGAGGAGTCGATCGTTATCTTTGGCCCCATGCTCCACGTTGGATGAGCGAGAGCCTGATCAACAGTGACATTCGCGAGGTCTTGTTTTGATCGACCGCGAAATGGACCGCCACTGGCAGTCAACACGAGACGCGCGACTTCAACATCTGGGCGCACGGTTGAGCGTAGGCATTGATGGATCGCGCAGTGTTCACTGTCCACAGGAATAATTTCTGCACCTCGCACAGCACGCAAAGGTTGCACGACGGGTCCGGCAGCAATCAGTGACTCTTTGTTGGCTAATGCCAAGCGCTTACCTTGTCGCAAAGTTTCTAAAGTAACTGCCAAGCCAGCAAAACCAACGACCCCATTGACAACGACGCCGGCGCCATCCACGAGATCTTCCATATCGCGCACGACACGCACATTCGGTAACGCATCTCGCACCTGATGATGAAGAGATTCGTCGGCGACTGCTACTACTTGGGGAGAAAAGATCTTTGCCTGTTCAATCAGGTCAAAAATCGAAGACCCAACTCCGAGTCCGTGGACAACATAATCAACACCAGTGTTCTCGGCCCGCGATTTAGCGTTCTCGGCATCGATGACGTCAAGTGTTTGTCGCCCAATTGAACCTGATGATCCAGCGATAGAAACGCGAACGGTGGTCATCGTTCACATCACGATGCGTACGGCTGAAGCACCATCAATAAGTAGTAGGCCGCTGGCAAGACGAACAGGTAACTATCGAAGCGGTCAAGTACCCCACCGTGACCACGAATCAAAGAACCAAAATCTTTGATCTCCAAGTTGCGCTTGAACATACTCTCCACCAAGTCACCGAGAGGAGCGAGTATCGAAACTGCAATCACGAGAAGCAACACTTCACCGATACTGTTCCAGGTATCGCTCTGCAAACTAACAACCCACATTGCAATCAACGTGGCCACAGTTCCACCCATTATGCCTTCAACAGTCTTATTCGGACTAATCCATGCGCGAAGTGGAGTCTTGCCGGCCGCCTGACCGACAAAGAGGGCACCGATATCGTTGGCGCTGACGCCGATGACAATGATGAACAGCGTGTCAGTACCTGCGTTGCCAAGACCAGGCACATTTGAGACCCCTGCAAGCAATGCCCCGAATGAACCCATCATGCCAATCCAAAGCATGCCCAAAGTAGTGATCGCCATATTGTGCATCGGTTTGGCCTGCACTCCAGAAGCACTCACGAAGGTTGCAGCACAAGCCATGAAGGCCAAAATGAAAATCACTGGCAAAGCGCTTTCGCCAACCCAATAGGCCCCTAAGGGTGCGCAGATGGAAACGGTGATGCCGACAATTGATGCTGGTCGATATCCCCGTTCGGTGACCTTTTCAAAGAACTCAACGGCGGCCAAACCGCAGATCAGTACGACTAGCGCCAAAATCGCCACAGGCTTCCATAACAGCGCGGCGATAAACGCAGCCACCATCAAAATGCCAACTGCGGTCGCCATAGGCAGATCGCGTCCGCTACTACCAGACGGGGCGGGGAGTGCAATACGGCCCCGCGGGCGAACTCCTGGTCGGGGACGAGGTCCGCGCTCCGTCACTGGTCGAGCGCGACTCCCTGTTGCGACGCGGCCCTGCACATCATCTCCACCAATTGTTAGACGTCCCGCACGAGAGGTATCACTGGTCTCATCACGGCGCGCCGATGGAATTGGTCGCGTCGCCGCACCGGTCGTGGTATCAGTGCCACGACGATTTGCTCCAGCACTCGGGTCACCCAAGCGAACAATCGGACGACTGTCACCTGTGCCACTTGTCGGACGTAGCGGAGCATCGGCCGGACGATCAGGAACAGGACGAGGAGCAGAGCCCGAATAGGAACCCCAGACATCCACTTCGCCATCATCGTCACGGTGA
The DNA here is from genome assembly GCA_037147055.1 of Actinomycetes bacterium. Lineage (GTDB taxonomy): Bacteria > Actinomycetota > Acidimicrobiia > Acidimicrobiales > Ilumatobacteraceae > Casp-actino8. The sequence continues at coordinate 17,353 of JBAWVW010000008.1, read as the reverse complement.
ACTTCCCGTGAAACATCGCGTGAAACATCACGAGTTGTTTCTTCAGGGAAGAGACGGGGTAATTCACTCGTTGGTTTCACCGTCCAATGAGGAAGTGGGCCGGTACTGTCATCGTCAAAACTTAACGGCGCCTTCTCCTCCTCGTTCTCCTCTTCAGAAAATCTCAGTTCCCCGAAATCTTCAAAATCATCGTCCGGATTTTCATCCGATCCTCCACGCCAGTTGTCATCGCTCATGTTCTCGTCCTATCAAACTTCTAGAAGTTCTTGTTCTTTGCGTTGCACTGACTTATCTATGTGTTCAACATGCTCGTGCGTTATCTTTTCTAGTTCTTTTTCAGCCCGCTCAAGTTCATCTTTGGAAACTTCGCCTGCTTTTTCAGCGTTCTCTAACTGCTTGCGGCCATCTCGACGCACATTTCGTACGGCAACTCGACCATCTTCAGCCATATTCTTCACCATTTTTACATAGTCACGACGCCGTTGTTCGGTCAACATTGGGAAATTGAGCCGAATAATCACGCCATCATTGGACGGTGACATCCCCAAATCGCTGTCTCGGATCGTCTTTTCAATAGCATTCAGAGCAGCCCGGTCGTGAGGCTTAATGACCAGCGTGCGGGCTTCGGGCACCTGAAAACTGGCCAGTTGCTGCAAGGGAACGTCGGCCCCGTAATAGTTCACCATCAGCCTCTCCACCAGAGCAGGCGTCGCTCGACCAGTACGAATAGTCGTGAACTGTGATTGAGCGTGCTCGACGGCCTTATCCATCTTGTCCATGGCCTCGAGAATGATGTCGTCTGTCACCCGACCAGCGTACCTATGGCTTGACCTTCAAGAACGGATCTGATGTTGCCTGGGGTACTCACATCAAAGACCACGATCGGGATTTTGTTATCCCGACAAAAGGCAATAGCGGTGGCGTCCATCACTCGAAGTTCTTTCTCAATGACCTCTTTATGGGAAATACGGTCATAACGCGTGGCCGTTGGGTCAAGTTTGGGGTCAGCGGTGTACACCCCGTCCACTCCCGAATGAGTCCCCTTGAGAATCGCTTGGGCGTCAATTTCGGCGGCCCGCAAAGCTGCTGCAGTATCCGTCGTAAAAAAGGGGTTCCCAGTACCACCAGCGAAAATAACGACGCGACCTTTTTCCATATGGCGTTCCGCACGACGGCGAATGTACGGCTCAGCAACCTTTGGCATTTCAATGGCGGTCATCACTCGACTTTGTTGACCCACTCGTTCAAGAGCGTCCTGCAATGCCAGACCGTTCATCACGGTGGCGATCATTCCCATAAAGTCGGCTTGAGCCTGATCCATTCCCTGACCCGTGCCTTTAAGTCCACGCCAAAAGTTTCCGCCGCCAACGACAACAGCGACATCAATTTTCAAATTCTCGCGAACATCTTTAATTTCGGTCGCAACCTGATGCAGCACATTCGTATCAAGACCAAAGCCGGTCGGTTCAGCCAGGGCCTCACCAGAAAGTTTGAGTACAACCCGCTTCCATGCGGGTCGGTCGGGCTGACGGATTGGTGTGACGTCAGATCCGGCCATGATCAATCAGCCGATCTCAACCTGAGCGAAGCGAACAATTTTTGCTGCTCCAAGAACTTGTGTGACCGACTGCTTATCATCTTTGGCGTAAGCCTGCTCGATGAGACATACATCTTTGAAGAAGCCATTAATGCGACCTTCGACAATTTTAGCGATAGCAGCGTCGGGCTTACCTTCGTTGCGACTGATGGCCTCTAGAGTAGCTTTTTCTTTTTCTAAAACATCGGCTGGAATTTCGTCGCGACTGAGGTATTTTGGCCGAGCGAAAGCGATGTGCACAGCGATGTCGTGAGCTAGATCTACCGATCCACCCTGTACCTCAACGAGAACGGCGTTGACACCACGTCCACCCTGAATGTGCTGATAACTCTCCACAATATTGCCAGCGGCGGCATCGATACGAACGACTTCACCCAACTCAATTTTTTCCTTGAGCGTGATCTTCAGGTCATCAAGGATGGCTGATCGTTCAGCGACTGCGGATTCCCCCTTGGCAGCAACCAATTCAGCCAATGTCTGAGCTTCGGCCTTGAACTGATCGCTACTGGCGACAAAGTCAGTTTCCGATTTCAGTTTGACGATCGCACCCACATTGTGAGAAATCACTAAAGCAACGACGCCTTGATTGTTATCGCGATCATCACGCTTTGCCGAGGCGGCTAAACCTTTTTCACGCAACCATTGCTTCGCTTGCTCAATGTCACCATTGTTTTCTTCGAGAGCCTTCTTGCAATCCATCATTCCGGCGGCAGTTGCCTGACGCAGAGTTTGAACATCTTTAGCTGTAAACGACATTGCTCAGGCCTCCGCTGGGGTGTCTGTGGTTACTTCTGCAGTTACTTCGTCAACTGGCGCCTTCGTGGCAGAGAGTCGGGCTTCACGCTCAGCTTGAGCGGCGGCAGCCTGAGTTCGAGCGCTCGCCTGAGTCGCAGCGAATTCAGCCTTTTCGGCATCGCTACGGTCTGGGGCTACAAGACCAGGATTGCGCTTCGAGGCAATGTAACGACCTTCAGTCACTGCTTCGGCGATCATTTTTGACATCAGTTCGTTGGCGCGAATTGCATCATCGTTACCTGGGATTGGGTAGGTGATGAGATCGGGGTCAACATTGGTATCAACAATTCCCACGATAGGAATTCCGAGTTTGTTGGCTTCGGTAACACCAATGTGTTCTTTCTTCGTGTCAATGATGAAGACGGCCTGTGGGCGCTTAGTCATATGACGAATTCCGTTGAGGTTCTTTTGCAACTTGGCCAATTCACGGCTCTTCAGAAGAGCTTCTTTCTTTGGCATAAGTGCAAACTCGCCAGTCTCCAGCAAGCGCTCAAGCTCAATCATCTTTTGTACGCGCTTGTAGATCGTTTCGAAGTTTGTCAACATGCCGCCCAACCAACGCTCGTTGATATACGGCATGCCGCACTTTTCAGCAAAGCCGGCGATTGGGTCTTGCGCCTGCTGCTTAGTGCCGATGAAAAGGATTGCACCACCATCGGCGACCAAGTCGCGAACGAAAGCGTAGGCAGTCTCGATACGCACGAGAGTCTGCTCAAGATCGATGATGTAAATATCATTGCGCTCTCCAAAGATGAAGCGATTCATCTTGGGGTTCCAACGACGGGTTTGGTGGCCGAAGTGAACTCGGGCTTCCAACAATTGACGCATCGTGACGATGGCCATGGCATTACCTCCTGGTTCTGCGGTTAGGGGCATGGGACCTCGCATCACTGAAAGTGACGACCGCAGGATGAGGACCATGCAGGGTGTGTGTTGCTGAGGAAGGTTAGCGGGAAAAGCCCTCGTAACCCCACCCCGCGGGCGCTAAAGATGCCCGACAGGCGAGGATTTGCGGGGTCAATCGGCCCGACGAACCGTCGCTAGGGACCAATCTCGCCCGAGTTCGCCATTGTGCGAGATACGGTGCGGGGTCCAAGTACACGACTGGCGTACCAGGCGTCGTGCGACGCACACTGAGGCTGATCGTCGATTCTGCATTTCCCAGGACACCACCAGCCCTGACCCGGCTCCCGGCACGAAAATTTGCCGCTGCTCCCACTCCTCCCACGGTGATCAGAAGATGTCCGAATGCCCGATTGACCGTGTCGGGAGTCAACGTTACATATGTCTGGTTGACCACCCAACCGACGAAAGTGATCTTCCCCGTCACGGGGGAAACGACGACTTGACCGCTCTGTGTACGAAACTCGATTGCACGATGCCCAGCACAAAATATGCAGGCGGGTTCAACAAATGGACTCGTGATCGGTCCAGAAACTGGAGGCACGAGGCAGGACATCAAAACACTGAAGACAATCGGCAGCATCTCTCACTGTGTGCGAGGCAGTGACCGCGGCGGTATCTATCAGACGCCGGTGGCTGACAGTTGAGAACGCAACATAATGATCGCCTTGGAGTGAATCTGCGACACCCGACTTTCGGTGACACCCAAAACTGAGCCGATTTCCGACAAGGTCATGCCTTCGTCGTAATACAGTGCGACAACGGTGCGCTCTCGCTCTGGCAAGTTACGTATTTCAGCGCGCATCGTCTGGCGAAGTTCTTTTTCTTCAATAGCGATATCAGGACCCTGATCAGGCGAAGCGGGCAACTGACGTTGTTCACCATCACCAGCGCCGACGAGATGATCAAGCGGACCAACGTTGGCTACCGAAATGGTCGATAACCATTTGTGCAGTTCTTCTAAGCTGATGCCAATCTCCGTACATATTTCTTCATCCGTGGGAGCACGTTTGAATTCGTTATTTAATTTGGCAACCGCAGTTTCAATCTGACGAGAGTGGGTACGCACTGACCGCGGCACCCAGTCAAGTGCCCGCAACCCATCGAGGATGGCACCTTTAATACGCGGCACGGCGAATGTTTCAAACTTAAATCCAAGGCTCGGATCAAAGCGATCAACGGCATCCATCAGACCAAACACGCCCGTCCCTGTCAGTTCGCCAGTGTCGACCCCTGCCGGCAATCCAGCAGCAACACGACCAGCGACGAACTTGACTAACGGCGAGTAGTGGACGATGAGTTGATCGCGCGCCTCTTCATCACGTTGTTCAACCCAGCGAACCCATGCGCGCTCAATGGCAGGTGTAGTGCGAGAAGGTTTTTCTTCGGGTTCGGTCATCAGCGCTATACGTTTTCATTGTCGGGCCTCTTAGGCCCGGGGATGGGTACTTGTATACACAGACCGTAGACGCTCTTTGCTCACGTGTGTGTATCGCTGCGTTGTAGCCACATCGCTATGTCCCAAAAGTTCCTGAACAGAGCGTAAATCGGCGCCACCGTCAAGTAAGTGAGTGGCGTAAGTGTGTCGCAGTGCATGGGGGTGAGTGGGATTGATTGCTCGGTGATCGAGCACTCGGCGAACATCACGGGTTCCCAGTCGTTTACCGCGAGAGTTTAAAAACAATGCGGCCCCCGATGCCTCGCCCACGACTTCACGGCGGATCTTGAGCCACATCTGCACAGTTTCAACTGCCGCTAAAGACATCGGCACGCGACGTTCCTTGGCTCCCTTACCCCACACCGTGAGCGACGAACGTTTGAGGTCTGCGCTGTCAATATCAAGACCACAAAGTTCTCCCACGCGCAAGCCGCTGCCGTACAAGATTTCCAACAACGCATTATCACGAGTACGACGCCACAGCGGTTCGTTCTCATCAAACTCGGTCGGCTCAAGCAGCGTCTGAAGTTCTGTGCCATCAAGAATACGCGGTAGATGACCCTCTCCAGAAGGTGCCCGCAGAGAAACTGATGGATCAGTTGCAATGAGCGTTGTGCGTCGTGCCCAAGAAAAATAACGGCGTAGTGCTGAAGCCTTGCGGGCAATCGTCCGTTTGGCAAAATTTCGCGTGCCGAGATAAGCCAAATAGCGCCGCAAGATGAGACGATCCACAGTGCCCGGTGCATCAGCCAAACCCCGCTCACACCATGCAACAAAGTCTGTGAGGTCGCTGCGATACGCACTCACGGTGTTCTGCGATACCGATGATAAAGAAAGTATGAACTCGTCGACGTTCCAGTTATCAGGTGGACACACAACTTTGCTCACGTCAGAAGAATACCGCCTGCACCCAACGCAATCAGGACATTTTGTGGTTCATCATTTTTATAATTCTGATATTCATCGACCCAAGTCATTGGGGCAATGCATGCGTTCAAACCAACCCGATGTACACATCAGCCAACCAAGAGCCTGCAGTCGCCCTAACGCCAAGGCCACATCTCCAAAGGATAAGCCCAGATCTTTTTCAGCGGAGTGCGAAACATCATTAAGGGTAAGTGGATCAGCGCCGAACAAATGAAGGACATCACTATCGCCTTCGTTGGGCAGTAACCGCGAATCAAAAGCAGGAACTTGTCGCCGTGTGTCAAGACCGAGAGCCATCAAAACATCGTCGGGTTCAATCGCAATCAAGGCACCGTCACGGATCAGCATGTTGGTTCCTTGTGAAGCCTTGGTCGTGGTTGCCCCGGGAACCGCCATCACCGTGACTCCACGATCTAATGCTTCGCGAACAGTGATCAACGACCCACCATCTAAACGCGATTCAACAACCAACAGAACTTCACTTAAGGCGGCGATAATCCGATTGCGTAACGGAAAGCGATAAGGCAATGGCTCAGTACCAGGTGGACTTTCCGAAATAATCAAACCCCGCTCACCCACTATTTTCCATAAGCCCGCATGCTCACGGGGATACACAACGTCAAGTCCAGTCGCCACCACTGCCACGGGCCCAGTGCACTGAGCATCGGTGTACATCGCTCCTAGAACTCCCCGATGGGCAGCAGCATCAATGCCACGTGCCAACCCCGAGATCACTGCTACTCCATGTTGTGAGAGCACCCGAGCAAAATAGGCGGCACTTTGCCGCCCATATTCAGTGGCATTTCTTGTACCCACGATGCCAACCCGTCGCGCATTCAGAGTTCCGATATCACCGCGTGTAAAAATCGCCGCTGGGGCAGCGCGATCATCAGCAAGGACCGATGGGTAATCATCGTCACCTAAAACTCGTACATCCATTGTCGATAATGAATGGGCCATCTCATGATTTTCACGCAGTGCCTCCGACCACAATTCGCCGAGGGGTCGACGAATTGTTTTTGAACATTGCGTGACCAAAAGAGCCTGCAGGGAAAATGACATGCCACCGATCGGTAATTCGCGCGGATTGTTCCAGGCGGTGATCAAAGCAAGGATCTCATTCGGCTCACCTGCTGATAAAAGTTTTCGTAATCTCTGGGCTGACATGGCTGGCAACATTGCCAAGCGCGTCACGGCCATTGTTTTCTCATCGATAAAAGACATAGGTCCTACACCACACTGCGCAGATCATCCCCACGCCGTGGGGCTACCCGAGCGCGCAGGGCCAATGCTGCGGCGATATGGGCATCGCTCACCACGTCAATGCTCCCTTGGCGATCTGCCAATGTACGCGCCACTCGGCGGACGCGATGCAAACCTCGACCAGTTAGGCGTCCATGCTCCAATTCTTGTCTGAGTAACTCCATCCCTTTGGCGGAAACTGGAGCAAAGTGATCCAGTTGTTCACCTGACAAACGGGCATTCAACACGCCTTGACGCTCAAGGGCAATGGTTCGTGATCTCATCACCCGTTCGGCCACGCAAGCTGTGGACTCACCCATTTCATCACCTAAGAGTTCTTCAACTCCTGGACGATGGACCAACACCCGCACATCAAAACGATCCAAAAATGGTCCGCTAAAACGCCGTCGATATTTAGTCAATGCAACATCATCGCATTCGCATGAGCCTGGGGCCCCGCCACCGCAGGGACATGGATTCGTCGCCCCGACGAGCGTGAAGCGTGCCGGCAGAGTGAGACGCGTGTGTGCTCGTGAGACACGGATGACACCTTCTTCGAGAGGTTGGCGAAGAGCATCAAGAACCGAAGGAGCAAACTCTCCAAGTTCATCCAAAAACAACACACCTCCGTGGGCCATGCTGACTTCCCCAGGTCGTAATGAAGACGATCCTCCGCCGACGATGGAGACTGCACTCGCCCCATGATGGGGCATGCGTATCGGCGGCCGAGTCACGAGTCCACTGGGAGGCAGAGGCTCACCAGATGCGGACCGAATCAAGGTTGCTTCCAAGGCCGTTTGCTCATCAAGCAACGGCAAAATTCCTGGCAAGCGTTGAGCCAACATTGTTTTGCCAGAACCAGGCGGACCCACCAGCAACAGATGATGTCCGCCACTTGCTGAAAGTTCAAGCCCGAGCCGAGCGGCGGCTTGTCCGCGGACATCAGAAAGATTCAGTGCATCCCCTACATGGCCATCATCGAGGCGCACTTCAGGAGCATCGGGCCATGGCATGAGCCCCACCAAACACTCAGCCACTTGACGCAATGTCTGTGCAGAGCGCAACCCTGGAGGCTGAACGATTCGTGCCTCGGCAATATTCTTCGTCGGAACAATCACGCTTTGTAGCGGGCTGTGTTCGGGCATCAAAGAATCATCCACACTCGGCGCGTCATCACGCAGTGCTAAAACCATCGGCGCCACGCCGGCCACCGCGCGCACTCGCCCATCAAGGCCTAGTTCACCAAGAAATGCGACGCCTTGTGCACATTGCATAGGCAACTGTTCATCACTCACAAGTACGGCAATCGCAATCGCAAGATCAAGCGCACTACCAACTTTTTTATGGGTTGCTGGAGCCAAATTGATGGTGATTCGGCGACTCGGCCAATGAAAACCACTGGATAAAATCGCAGCTCGGACACGATCTCTTGATTCGCGACACACATCGTCGGGTCGACCCAAGATCGTGAACACAGGCAATCCCAATCCAATATGTGCTTCAACGGTGACTGGGGTTCCCGTAGCGGCGACCACGCTTGCCGAACGAACTGCTGACAACATGAGATTCCCCCAAGGATCAAATTGACCCAACATTCTGCGGATCACAGCAATGTGGGCGCAGACATTTGATTGACGGTGACAACCACAGGCACTTCGCGTCTGAGAGAATGAAAACTGATGTTTACTCGTGCAAAGAACCTCCGAAGAATTTCATCTGTCGGACTCATTCTCGTCATATGTGCGACCCAGGCCTGCAGCGATCCAGAACGTGGTGGCGCAAACTTTTGTACTCAACTGAATCAGCAGTTGCCAGGGCTCACTGGCCCCCTGGTGATTTCATCTGATATCAAAGATCTCGTCAAGCGCTACGAAAAACTTGACAGAATCACACCGTTAGCGATTGCTGATGACTGGCACATTGTCACCGAATTAATGAATCAAGCAGCCGAGGTTGACCCGCAAGATCCGTTAAGCCGTCAAGAACTTGCTGACAATGCCTACAAGGCCGAACGCCCAGCGCGCAATGTGGCTGCATGGGTGAAGGCCACCTGCGGCTTTGAGATGCCAGATGTGATCGGCGTTGAAGGAAAAATTACGACGTCAACGACAGTGGCCCCGTAATTTTCAGCACATAAAATTTAGAGAATCTCGCCACGCTTCAAGATGACCTTATCCACGATGCCGTAGTCCTTGGCTTCTTGGGCACTGAACCAATGATCGCGCTCGCTGTCAGTCTGGATTTCTTCAATCGTGCGACCCGAGTGTTCAGCAATGAGTTCAGCTAAGCGGAACTTGATAAAACGATTCTGCTCAACTTGAATCGCGATATCCGAAGCCTGGCCACGCAAGCCAGTACTCGGTTGATGCATCATGATGCGCGCGTTTGGCAGTGTGTAACGCTTACCTTTTGCACCAGCAGTCAACAAGAATTGGCCCATTGATGCTGCTAGTCCCATGCACACTGTGGCCACATCGCAACTAACGAATTGCATCGTGTCGTAGATCGCCATACCAGCAGTGACCGAGCCACCAGGACTATTGATGTAGAGCCAAATATCTGCGTTGGCATCTTCACCTTCGAGATACAGCAACTGAGCACAAATCTGGTTGGCGATTTCGTCATTGACGTCGGTACCGAGCATGATCACACGGCTTTTAAGAAGTCGAGTAAAAATATCTGATCGGCCGCCCCCATCGCCAGAATCAAGGTTCATCGGAGCGTTTGTTTCAAAAGTCATATGCCAAGACTAGCCCTCGGTCGCTCCGTTTGACGGGGTGGCGAAAGCCGAAACGTCACACCAAAATCAATAACGGCTGATTCCAGAAAGCACAAGTGCCACCCGGTCACTGTTGCCAATCACCGCGCGCTCGCTGAGCAGTCCTGCTAAACCAGCCGTTCCCGTTGCGCTGGAGTGAATCGCCGTGAGGTTCGGCCCGATACTTGCGGCTCTGACAACATCCTCCTCACGGGCAACAACAACCCTGCCGTTAGTGCGACGTAATTGCTGAGTGTCAGCGACCCAGTCATAGGTTTCGTCATCAAGAATTCCGTCAGCCAGTGATGCCGGCTGCTCTTCCCACGGCCACATATGCGTCGCCCAATCTCTAGCGCAGTCGGCAACATCTTGAGCCGATTTCCATGCCCGCTCCAATGGAGCGCAACCTGCCGTTTGTACAGCCACTAGCGGTACATCAAATCCCGACTCACTGAGGCCGCGAGATAACGATGCAGCGAAGGCTCCCCCACCTACTTGCACATAGACCGCAGTCAGACGATGAGGATTTTCGGCACGCAATTGTTCGGCCATTTCCCAACCAATTGTTCGACCACCATCCAAGCACAACGCATTTTCTGGACCCTGCACACTGAAGGGAATCGCTCCCACATTGACAGCCTCACGAAAACGCAAAACTGTTGGGTCGCCAGGCAGATCATCATCTCGGCGAGGGCAACGATGAATACGCGCCCCAAGTCTGGTTAGCGAGTCAACAACAATGCCATCGGCCCATTCGGGAATAAAGACATCGATCGGCCAGTTCGCCGCCGCGGCTAAGGTCGCAGCCGCAATAGCCGCGTTCCCACAAGACGAAATCGCCAGTGGGGGTCGACTCGCTGGCGATGACCATGGTGTCATTTCAAGCGTCTCGGCAATGAGCAGATGCAACAAGATCGACATCAAGTGTCGCGCCTTTTGACTACCTGCCACATTGTGGGTCTCGTCTTTGACCCACACACCACCCAATGCTGTAAATCCAAGTTCACGACTGAGTTTTTCCTGGCAAGTGAATGGTGTGAAGTGAAATCCCGTGCCATCCACGGCAGTGATTGCGAGATCAAGTTCGCGTACCAATTGCACAACTTTTTCGTCCCTCATCTCGTTGGCAGTAGCAAACTGCCACCAGATCATATTTTGGCGAAAAGCGATGAAAGGATTCGGGTCGTCGTCAATGAGCAGATTGTTCGCTTCGTCAATCAACAAAACATGATGGCGATCACCATTTTCATTGGGACAACGCCAAGGCGCAAAAATATTAACTGGCACATGCATTGAGCATGTCGCGCAAGTCAAACCGCTCATTGATGTACGTCAGCCCTTTGCAACACGGGCGTTGAAATCGGTAATCATGTCATCCCAGATTGGCAAGTAGCGACGAAGCCCACGCCAGAAGGACTGATCACGACGCGCTTCAAACAATTCGAAAGGAGTTCCCTGTTGTTCAACCCATGTGTAATAACCCAAGTTAAAAATGCGATTGCGATCACGTGCCGTGAGATCAATCATGTCATCGGTGGTGATATCGCCAAAATGCCGCTCAAATACTTCGGCTGCATCGGCGGCCGTCATTTCTCCGTCAAAGCGCTTATGCAAAGTCGTGACTCGCGAACTTGGATACAATGCGCCACCATCTGTGGCCACCGTCAAAACTGCTTGATCGGGCCCGAGATTAAGCAACTTTGATGTCTTGATGGCGGCCAAGGTGTTGCAAATTGACGAGAAACCAAAGTGTGAGAGAGCCTCAATGAGTTCTGGTGATAAACCTTTTTTCTCTGCCAAATAGGCCCGACCCGCTGGCGTATTAAACAGCACATCCAATTCGTCGGTGGCACGATCGCTAATGCCACAGACAACATCGCTGTTGGTGATGTTGTGAATCAGGGGAATGTGCTTGTCGCCGATTCCCTGAATGTTGTGTTCGCCAAATCCATTCTCCAACATTGTTGGGCATTCCAGTGCCTCCACAGAAACGATGCGCGCACCGTAATCGTCTTTTAAGCGATCACCAGCTGCAATCGTGCCCGCCGAACCTGTCGCTGATGTGAATGCCGCCAAGGTGATATCGCGGCCGGCTTTTTTCATCTCGTCGCGCACTGTTTCAAAGACATGACCAAACGCCCGACCAGTTACTTCGTAATGCCCAAGATGATTGGAGAACTCGCAGAACTGATTAAAAATAAAGTTCACGGGGTCTTTATCAAGTTCATTACAAGCGTCGTAAATTTCTTTGACATTGCTTTCGGTGCCAACAGTCTTGATGACATCCTCGGCAGGGTTAGCGCACCATTTGTCAAGCCAATCAAAACGTTCTTGGCTCATACCAGCAGGAAGAATCGCCACGCCGCGACAACCCATGATGCGACTAATCGCCACACCACCACGGGCATAGTTACCAGTTGAGGGCCAGATAGCGCGATGATAAGTGGGATCAAACTGACCCGTCACAAGACGCGGAGCGAGGCAGGAATAGGCCGCCAAAACCTTGTGCGCAGTGATCATTGGGAAGCGGTCACCAAAAACGACAATGATCGGATTGGCAACACCCGTCAACGACGACGGCAGCACCACATGATCAGGAACGCTGACACGATGACCTGCGAGGTCGTTATACCAGTGCACCCGCCAGAGGTTGCGGGCGTCTGGGCCTTGAGGGTTGGCATCGCCGACAATCGAAGCGTCAATTGAAGATGGATCTGCTAACTGGGCGAATGTCGGCAGCACAATGCCCTGTTCGCGAAAACGGGCGACCGTGTTGGATAAGGCAGCAGAGTCCACTACCCGATCAGCTAAGCCAAACTGATTTTCCAGGGCTTGGGTGGTTTGCTCACTCACGGAAACTTGTGTCACCTGTACAGTTTGTCAAATAAATCGACAAACAGGTGGAGCGTGGTGCGGTTTTACCCGACACTTGTCACTTATCTAGCCTTCAACGATCTCCGCGACCTGCATCACAGGTGTGATATTCGTGTAATTCGCCACATCGGCCATCACTTCGCCTGTCAAGGGAGAACCCATCGCCCCCTGAAATGCTCCCAGCGAGTCAAAAACGAAGTGCACGGCGGCCACATAAGGACCATCAACTCCCCGATCGATCTGCGCACTCATGGGATTCCACGCCTTGGCACACAAAGGCACATGAGTAGTGCGGTAGTAATCGTGGTCGAAGGTACTGGTGTCGCTGGACGGGTAAAACACGGAGACTTTGATCATGGGCAAACCTTAGCCCCTGCGCCGATAGCGTTCCTACCGCTAACACGGCTTTGCGGGCGTGGCGAAACTGGCAGACGCGCAGGATTTAGGTTCCTGTTCCGAAAGGAGTGTGGGTTCAAGTCCCTCCGCCCGCACTAGAACTAGAGCATGACTTTTCACATGATCACTGGTACCGAATCAACGATCCAGGATCTACCGACACCGGCATTAGTCCTTGACCAGTCACGATTTGATTCCAATGTCGCGATCATGTCCGCCTTTCGGCCAGGTTTGACTCTGCGACCTCATGTCAAGGCCCACAAGTGCAGCACATTGGCGCAGCGACTGGCATCTCAGGGTCACACATCTTTCACCTGTGCCACTCCCCGCGAAGTGATCGGCATGGTGCACGCCAGCCTCGGTTCGGACTTATTGCTTGCCAACGAAACCGTGGATCAGCAGCGCTTGTCAGGGATGGCATCGCTACTTGATCAAGCGCGCATCACTGTGGCTATTGATTCACAGATCACCGCCACGCTGGCAGCACAAGCGGGGATTCGCGATGTACTGATTGACATCAATGTCGGGCTACCGCGCTGTGGCGTTGCGCCAGCGGGCGCAGCTGCTCTTGCACACTTTGCTGTATCTCACGGACTCAATGTGCGCGGCGTGATGGGATACGAGGGACATCTGATGACAGTTGCCGATCGCTCCGAACAACAAGCCAAAGTTCGTTCAGCAATGGAAATACTGGTCACTTGTTTTGATGAGGTGCGCTCTGTGAGCGGCCCAGATTGCTCAATCATTTCTGCAGGTGGCACAGGAACATTCGATCTATACGACACCGCCGACCCCGTACTCGGTCGAATCACTGAGATTCAGGCTGGAAGTTACGCAATGATGGATTCGCACTATGGGGCGCTGGATTTGCCTTTTCAACAAGCGCTCTATGTCCTAGGTACGGTGATTTCTGTGAGTGACTCATGGGCGGTCATTGATGTCGGATTGAAATCACTCGGAATGGACCATGGCAACCCGACGATTGACGGAGCCAGTGTGTGGTTCTGCAGCGACGAACACACCACGTTCTCGATGAAAGATAATGCACCACTGCCCAATATAGGAGATCGCATTTTTGTTCAGCCCGCGCACATAGATCCGACTATCGCGATGCACGACATGATCTATCTCAGCAATGGACTCACTGCAACATCAGCAGTGATCGAAAGTTGGCCAGTCGATCTGCGCGGTTGGTGATGCCATCACGCCTGCAATGCGCTGGCCAATAGTCGAAAAGCTTTACCCCGATGCGACAGTTTGTTTTTTTCTTCATCGCTCATCTCAGAAAATGTTCGTTGATCCCCAGCAAACATTCCCGGAACTGGAACGAACAGCGGGTCAAAGCCAAAACCGCGGTCTCCGCGTTCACGCAAGGCGATATATCCATCGCAGCGACCTTCAACAATCACTTCAGATCCGTCCGGATAACAAACGATCACGACAGTCAAAAAATAAGCACTGCGTTGTTTGATTAATACACACTTGCGATCATCGAGCGCCTGCAATAACTTCATCCGATTAGTCGCATACGGTGATGAGTCGTGCTCTGGCCAATCGGCGGCATAGCGCGCAGTGCGAACCCCCAATTCACCTGGCAATGCATCAACGAACAAACCGGTGTCATCTGCCACCGCTGCCTGAGCAGTGACATCACAAATGGCTTGCGCTTTCAATCGCGCGTTACCCACCAATGTGTCAGCATTTTCTTCGACGTCGGCGATATCGGCTGGGCGGGGCAATAAACGAGCAATCCCGTGCAACAATTGCTCAATTTCGTAGACCTTATCCGGGTTAGCCGAAGCACATACCAGGGTTGGCAGATTCACTGGACGATCAATCACTTGGGTCGGCGAGAAGGCTGATCTGTCAGTAGTTCTGCCTGCAGATCAAAGATTTGCGTCAATCCATTTTCTGCGAGCCCTAATAACGAGTCAAGTTCACTGCGACTAAAGGCCATCCCTTCGGCCGTGCCTTGAACCTCCACAAAGCGATTGAGAGTGCTGCCCTTTTCACGCAACATCACGACATTCATATCAACCTCAGCGGTGCTGTCTTCGACATACGGCAGGTCAATCACGGGAGTTCCGTTGACAATGCCGACGCTGATCGCAGCGCACAGTGAAGTCAAGGGATGCTGACCAATGACACCATTTTGCACGAGGCGACTTAAGGCATCGTGCAAAGCTAAGTAACCACCACAAATGCTGGCAGTGCGCGTTCCTCCATCGGCTTGCAAGACATCGCAGTCAACGACGACTTGACGCTCGCCGAGGAGACCCATATCGCACGAGGCTCGCAAGCTACGACCGATCAGACGCTGAATTTCTACGGTACGTCCGCTCTGCTTTCCTTTGGCTGCTTCGCGATCAACACGATCGGGAGATGAGCCTGGCAACATTGAATATTCGGCCGTCACCCAACCCTTACCGCTGCCTTTCATCCAACGTGGCACGTCTTCATCAATGCTCGCCGTGCACAGCACGCGTGTGCGCCCAAAGGACACCAACACACTGCCCGCAGACATCTCCGTGAAATCGCGTTCAAAAGTAATCGGACGGAATTCATCGTGATGTCGACCATCAAATCGGGTACCTGGGTTGCTCATGATTCATCTATCTTTCTGTTCCATATGTTGACATTTGTTAATTCGGGACCCAGTAAACGGGTACCTAGTTCTTTAAACCATGCCACATCTCCGCTTGACATGAACTGATGTTGACCACTCGCTCCTGTGTCCGGCTTCAACATTGCGGCTTGACCCAACTGCTCGCGTAACGCAAAAGCTGTTTCATCGGCCGAGGATACCAAGGTCACATGAGAGCCTAAGACATCAGATATCACTCGCGCCAAATATGGATAGTGAGTGCAGCCAAGCAGCAACGCATCAACATCGGCTTCAAGTATCGGTGCCAATAAACGTTGCGCCAAAATGGAGACATCTGGACCTGTTGTTCGCCCGCGTTCAACAAACTCGACGAAGCCGGGACATGCCGCGCTGACCAACTGAACTGTTGAGCCGAGTGAAGTTCGAGCCACGGCGCGTTCATATGCACCCGAGCCGATGGTCCCCATCGTGCCGATCACTCCCACGCGTCCCGACCGAGTAGCGCGAACAAGGGACTGCGCTCCTGGTTCAATGACTCCGATCACAGGAACCATCACACCAGCGGCGGCCAGTTCGGCTTCAAGTTCGTGCACTGGCAAGGCCGCGGCCGCGGTATTGCATGCCACGACAATGGCCTTGGCTTGGTGATCCTTCACCAAACTCCAAGCCAACTCTCGGGCGTACGCCCGCACATCTTCAGGCTTCTTATCACCGTACGGGTACCGACCTGTATCGCCGATATAAACGAGGTCTTCGCTAGGCAAGAGGTCGATCACGGCGCGGGCTACGGTCAGACCACCAAATCCCGAGTCAAACATGCCGATGGGTCCATCGGTGGTGCTCGGCACCTGATGACCGAGATCTTTGCCTGCACTCACATCCCCTACGCTACGCGGTTTGGTGGCGAACAAGAGATCACCCAAGTCACAGGACTACGGTCAATGTATGGCTATGTATCGACACGTTGTTTTGTTTAACTGGAAATCCGACATCCCTGCAGGTCACATCGAGCGGACCGTTGAGGCCCTCGGCGAACTGCGCCCGAAGATTCCGCAGATTCGCACATATGAATATGGAACCAACGTAGGCATCAACCCCGGTACATATGATTTCGCAGTCACGGCCGTCTTCAACAATATTGATGACTACATTGCGTATCGCGATCATCCAGATCACAAAGCATTCATTGCCGAGTTCACTGCTCCATTTGTTGAGACTCGCGCCTCTATTCAGTTTGAAATCTAAAACTCTTGCTCGCCGCCACACTTCTCGCTCTCGGAGCTGCCGTTCTGCATGCTGGATGGAATCTCAAGATCAAGCAGTCGGGTGATCGCTGGCTGGCGCTGTGGGGGCTCTTTGTTGCTGGCGGCTTGATCGGTCTGCCCTATGCAGTCGTTGCCACATTGCAGGGAGATCTCGGTCTCGCAGCATGGGGTTGGGCGATAGCGAGTGGCGCAGTGCACGCCTTCTACATTGGACGCTTGGCGCGTACATACGAGATCGCTGACTTCAGCGTGACATATCCGATTGCCCGAGGTGGTGGAGCATTAGTCGCCGCGATCGGTGGGGTCTTTTTTCTCGATGATCGCTTATCGCCACTTTCGATTCTCGGCATCATCATCGTGGTCGCTGGACTGGTCATACTTTCTGGTCAAGTTGATTGGAATCATGTGTGGCCGGCGCTGATCGTTGCCAGTCTCATTGGGGCCTACACCGTGATCGACAGTAAAGGGTCGCGCTCAACCGTTGGTAGTGCGTATGCCATGGCGATCTTTGTCACTGGCGGAATCGGTACGACTTTTCAGGGACTGTATCGAC
>JBAWVW010000007.1:0-50474 GCA_037147055.1 Actinomycetes bacterium | reverse complement strand
TAGTGCGCGAGCAGCTGTTGGCCGCTACTCACGATGAACTTCCGTACTCCATTGCCACACGAGTCACTGAGTGGGAATGGCCGCGTATTCGTTGTGAAATTATCGTTGAACGCGAAAGTCAAAAAGGAATGGTCATCGGCAAAGGTGGCTTGGTGTTGAAGAAAGTCGGAATCGCCGTGCGCGAGCAGTTGCCGCCGGGTGTGTTTATCGAACTGCATGTCAAGGTCGACAAAGATTGGCAACGGCGGCCAGATCGAGTTCAACGTCTGGGCTACTAGCAGCCGCTAGATCAGCAGGAATAGCCTGTCGGTAAGAGATTTGCATAATCCTCGCAGGTCACAAGTTGACTTGCAGTCGTGAGATCGCCCCGACCGCGTGGGACAATTTGTGGGCGCCCATTGGTAGTGAAGGCGACCTGCCCGATGCCCGAACGACGGGTCAATGTTAGGACGATCTGTGCGACAGCCAGTCGCTGATCGGCACCAGGGATTTCGGAGCTGAACGTTTTTGAGAGCTCAACTGTCGCGACTCCGCGCTGTGCTTCAACGAAAACGAGAAAATCAGTTGGCAGCGCGTTGCGCAGACCAACAGCAACATCGCCTTCAGGGAGCCCCTCCGAAAGAGCGAGAAGGACCTGTGTGGGAGTTGCTGGACTGAGAATCGAGCGTTCAATGGGGATGACTTGGTTGCCAGCAATAAAAAAGAGATTCACAGGCTCAACGGGAATGGTCGACGTCGTCGTCGTTGACTCAAGTGGGATCTCGATGGTTGTTGATGTCGTGGTAGTAGTCGCTATGGCTAGGGACGTCGGCGTGTTGAGTTCGTAGGGAATATTTTCCGGCGCAACAGGTTGCACTGAACCACTGTCGGGAACGGTGCACGAGAGCAATGACGCAAAAGTCATCAAACACATGGTGATGCTTGTGAGACGACGGGCGATACTCATGATGGAACCTCGGGGAATTCGACGACAAAGCGTGCCCCACCATTGGGCGAATCTTCAACCCAAGCAAGGCCTTTGTGTGCTCGGGCGTGTTCAGCGACCAAAGCTAGACCCAAGCCAGTTCCGCCAGCCCGGGAGCGACCCGCAGAACCTCGGGCGAATCTTTCGAAGATGCGCGCCCTTTCGCTCTGCGTGACCCCCGGTCCATTATCTTCAACTGCAATTCGCGTGCTCCCCTGATCATTAGTTTCGATCGTCACGCGGCTTACTCCACCACCGTGAATTCGGGCATTATCTAAAAGGTTGGCCATAATGCGCTCGAATCGTTTTTTATCCACCGATGCCACTCCGTCTGAGCCTGGTGCGACCTGGACGCTGACGTCGTCAATGCCGTATCGGCTAGCGATGCGAGTGATGAGGGGCGCGAGGTCTGTCTCTTCGCGATTTAAATCGGTAATGCCGACGTCTAAGCGGGAAAGTTCCAAAAGGTCCAAGACCATTTGGTCGAAGCGACGAATCTGCGACACGACGACGTCAAGAGCTTGCTGAGTTCGGTCGCTGAGATCAGCGCGGCGAGCGTCCAGAACCTCGACTGCGGCTGCCAGTGCAGTGATGGGAGAGCGCAATTCATGGCTGACATCCGAAGCGAAACGTGCTTCACGCTCAATGCGGGTTTGTACTGCATCTGCCATACCATTAAATGAGGCCACCAAACGTGAAAGGTCGGGGTCATCCTCTTGATCAAGTCTGGCGTCAAGGCCACCTTCGGCGATCTCGCTGGCAGCCTCACTCACCCTTTCTAAGGGTTTCATCAGACGACGGCTGGCCCATAGTCCGCCAAGAGATGACAGGGCACCAGCGATGATGATTCCAAGAAATAGAGCGGAACCAATGGCGTTGAGAGTTCGTTGCTCGTTCGTGAGGGGAAATGCCTCAAAATACTCAGCATCGATCTCGGCAATATAGACACCGACCGCTATGTACGGCTGACCATCAATTGAGAAACGCTGGCGGGAGGTGATTCCTGCCAAGGTGGACGCCAAAAGTTCAGGCGGGAAAACTTGTTGGGTGTAGCGAATATTTTGAGAGAAATAGAGATCTTCGGGGTTCAGGTGAAGAACCGAAAAGCCATTTTGTTCAGTTCTGATACCGGAGATAAGTTCAAACGCCTCTGAACGTCGGGTACGTAACTGGGTGCGAATCAACTGTGCATTGTTAAATGACTGGCGCTCGACGATTTCGGTGCGGCGCTGCAACAGGTACGAACGGGCACTGGCATAACTGACCGCAGATAGTGACAAGGAGGCCAGAAGCCCTGTCGCCAAGAACAGCAGCGTGACTCGGCTACGGAGGCTGAGTTTGCGAAGCCGGCTTGTTAGTTGCACGTCTCTATCCTTGCCGAATTTGGAGTTAGCCGCAGAAAGTAAATCGCCCGGCTCGGGCAAAAGCCAGCGAGCCGAGCGAGACTGGGCACGCTGGGAGGTGAGGATCAGGGGGAGGAAGACCCCCACCGCGCCAGCGTGAACAGGGATAGTCTCGCGAGGGTGTGTGATGAGTTGGTGCGCAAAGTGTGCGTTTTGTGTAACAGTTTGTTTTTCTGGGCAAGAATGACAGAGTGAACTCGCTTCTCTTTATTGAAGATGACGACCAAATTCGTTTGGCGTTGCGTCTCGTCCTAGAAGATGAGGGGTATCAGGTACGAGAGGCTGCCGACGGGTTGAGTGGTCTGGCAGCCTTTCACGCTGAAGAGCCTGATTTGGTGCTCTTAGATCTGCGTTTGCCGGATATTTCGGGTTTCGATGTATGTCGTGCTTTGCGGGCGATGTCCATAGTCCCGATCATCATGGTGACTGCTCAGACAGACACGCAAGACATGGTGACTGGTCTTGAGGCCGGAGCGGACGATTATGTGACCAAGCCAGTCGTGCCCAAGGAATTGGCGGCCCGCATCCGCGCTCATTTGCGGCGCGCTCAACTGCGTAGTACATCCGATCAGACAGCACCGAATGAAATCTTTGGCGATGTTGATCTACGCCGTGATCAAGGATTGGTTTTCAAAGCTGGGCGAGAGGTCTCACTGACCAAAACTGAATTCAACTTGCTATGCGAATTCGCCGATCATCCAAACATCGTCCTGTCTCGTGATCAACTCCTTGAAAGAGTGTGGGGCTACGACTATCTCGGTGACAGTCGTTTAGTTGACGCGCATGTTCGCAGGCTGCGTGTCAAAATTGAAGATCAACCAGATGAACCACGACTTATTTTGACCGTGCGCGGAATTGGCTATCGATTGATGCCGGTTAACTGAGGCTTATTTTTTGCCTCTTACTCAGTAATCGTGCGCAGGAAATCTTCAGCTTCTGTGCGAAGTAAGGTCCGTCGCATCTTTGGCATAGCGTTCAAGATGGTGCTCCTGTAGCCAGAGTTGGCTAGGCGAGAATCAAAAACGGCAACAACCCCTCGGTCTGTTGCATTGCGTATCAGTCGACCCGTGGCCTGAGCCAAACTCGTTGCGGCGCGGGGTAGATCAATTTCTCGGAAAGCACTTGGACCAACTGCGTCTCGGCGAGCCTTCATCAGGGGATCGTCTGGACGGGGAAACGGAATGCGATCAAGAGTCACCAATGACAGGGTGCGCCCAGGAATATCAATTCCTTGAAAGAAGCCCTGTGTGGCGAACAAACACGAGGATTCATCTTCACTGAATAGTTTTAAGATCTGAGTTTTTTTGTATTCACCTTGAGTGAAGATCGTGTGTGGAAGTCGTTCGCGCAGTGCGCCTGCGGCTGCATTCATTTTGGCAATACTCGTAAACAGTGCCAAAGTGCGACCACCTGCGGCCAGTATCAGGTGAAAAAGTTCCTCATGCATCAGAGCGCCGAAAGAAGGATCGTTGGGATTTGGAAGATGACCCGAGCAGTACAACATTGCGTTGGATTGATAATCAAATGGGCTTTCAACATCCAATGTATTGACTCTGTCATTGGGTAAGCCGACACGTTGGGGCATATTGGTGGGGATGGTGGCACTTGTCAAAATTGCTGTCGTCTTTTGCCAAATGCCAGTACTGAGAGTCGGACCAACATTGAGTGGTGCTATTTCCAGAATGGGTCGGTCGGTGGTTCCAGACACAAATGGAACATGAGTCTCATTAGTCTGCAGAGCAGCGTCGAGAGTATCCGCTAGACGTGTAGCCATGGTCTGTGCACGCAACTTACGTTGATTACTGTCGTCATCTTTGGTCTCAATGACGCGAAGTATTTCTAGGACTTTCGCAACTACTCGGCGTCCCGCCGCTAATACCGACGTCACTTCATTGGGTAAAGGTGCGCTGATCCGCATCCCAGAATCTGGCTGAAGGACTTCATTGAGCATATGTCCGATGTCAACTATGTCTGAAATTATTTTTGGATCAGCAATAATTCGTTTAGTAATTCCGGCGAAGGAGTTGAAATTACCCGCCGAGATCGTGACGCCCACTGTGCTACTCATGATGTCTTCTAATCCGTGCGCCTCATCCACGATAAGTACTTCATGCTCGGGGAGAAGTTCTCCATCCGAGGCAACATGAAGTCCATAGAGATAAGTATTGACAACCACGATTTCTGCTTCACCGGCGCGCAATCGGGCTAATTCGGAGAAGCATTGGCCACCTTGTGGACAGCGACGCGCACCTGGGCACTCATCGCTACCAACGCTGACCGCGCTCGTGGCGCGCTCACTGGGAGACCACGTGATTTCATCCATGTCGCCAGATGCACTTGATTGCGCCCAAGTGGCGATCTTGGAGACTTCGCGTTTGATGGAGTCCGACATTTCCTCGACTTCTAACAGCGTGGGTGAATCGTCGCGTTTAGTTTTTTCTTCGAGTAGATGTAATTCTGCAACACGTTGCATGCAGACGTAGTTGCTGCGACCTTTGAGTACGGCGAAAGAAATCTCACGGTTGAGATATGGCCCAAGATGTTCAGCGAGAAAGGGCAGATCTTTCTTCGCCAATTGATCCTGAAGCGCCTTGGTGGCCGTACTGATGACAACACGTTTTCCGCTGAGAATCGCTGGTACAAGGTAGGCGATCGTTTTGCCCGTGCCCGTCCCTGCTTGCACGACGAGATGAGTCTGGTTTTGAAGAGCCTCTTCGACACCTTGAGCCATTTCCTTTTGCCCTGGGCGACTCTCTGCATTGGGTAGAGCCGAGGTGGCGATCTCCATGGCATCGGAGAGATTTATTTTTCTACGAGGCACAGACACAACGCAGAACCGTACTTCACGGATGGCGGATATACGACTTTTATGAAGAATGAAGTCTGTGAGACAAAGCGAGAGCTTGATCAAGATCCTCGGCAGAGTAATCAGGCCAAGTGTTGTTAGTGAAGTGAATGGGGGCACCTACGGCTTGCCATAACAAGAAATTTGACACTCGGCGTTCACCTGATGTGCGCACCACAACATCCACGGTGGGCATCTGCGGCATGTACATCTCTCGTCCAAGATTCTCGATAGTGGGTGGCAAACCATGGTCACGCAAGAGCCTGGCGGCCTCGGCGATTTCGGCTCGACTCCCGTAATCAAAGGCAACCGTGAGAGTCATCCCGGTGTTGGCAGAGGTATCAGAGATTGCCTGACGAATGGCCCTTTGCACAAAACGCGGTGTTCGGGCCGCAGGGTCATCGAAGCGCCGGCCGATCCAACTCACTCGCACGTTGAGTTCATTAAGTTCTTTGACTCGCCCAAAGAGTCGCTTGTGAAGGCCCAAAATGTGGCGTACTTCTTTGCGAGGCCGGATCCAGTTTTCGGTAGAGAAACCGAAAACTGTGAGGTGATCAACCTTGCGGGCGACGCAGAGGCGGACGACCGCTGCAAGATTTTCCTCACCCTGGGTATGGCCAGCGATGCGCGGCAATCCTCGACCCTGAGCCCATCTCCCGTTTCCGTCCATAATGCAAGCCACATGCATGACTTCCTACGGTACTTGTCCGCCGGTCTCCTGAGGTGTCACTCATTGACCGCGATGTGAGGGATGGCTATCTCCGTTGAGCGCCCTCCCATCGGCAACAATAGGAGGTATGTTGCGTCGCCAGTTTCGCCGAGAAGGAAAGGCTGGTGCGCACAAGCCAAAGCAGGATGAGTCAGTTTTACATCACATCGTCGTGACCGGTGGATCATTGGAAGAGTGGCAGAATTTAGATGTCCAGCAATGGCTTGATCGTCTAGGTATCTTGGCTCGGGCTGTCAAAGCCTCAGGGGCGGGCTTTATTACTGTGTATCCGCACGAGGTTGGGGCTCGTGCGACGCGGCCAGTCGTGCTGCCTGAGGAGGTGCGCAACAATCTGATGATTGATGGTGTTGTGGTCATTGCCGACCCTCAATGCGATGGTCGGGAGCGATTGTGCTCAGTTCTTGGGGAATGGGATGCATCTCAACAGATCACAGAATTGTCACTTGATGCAGCCTTGTTCGGAACGGCTGGTGAGCCAGATCTCGTCATTGTGTTTGGACCCCCGGACCGCTTACCACGATCGTTGATGTGGGAATTGGCTTATAGCGAAATTGTTTTCGTTAGTAGTGCTTGGGCGGATGTGTGTCCCTCAGATATTGAGACCGCGATTTCCGAATTCGGATCTCGTCAACGGCGTTTTGGTGGGGTTGATCCGTGACTTCGCGCCTCTATCGCGATAACGCCATTGTTTTGCGCACATACAAGTTAGGTGAGTCAGACAGAATCGTGATTTTTCTGACGGAAAATTATGGAAAAGTTCGTGCCGTTGCGAAAGGGATTCGCAAGACTCGATCAAAGTTTGGTGGTCGTCTTGAACCACTTTCCCATGTGGCGGTGCAATTTCATCGAGGGCGCGATTTGGACATTGTGAGTCAAGTGGAAAGTATCGATTCAAACGCTGCTGTCTTCGGGAACTTAGATTCCATGACGCAGGCAAGTTCGCTTTTAGAGGCGGTAGATCAATTGGTTCCTGACCGTGAACCAGTGCCACAGATGTTTAAAATGTTGCTCGGAGCTCGACAAACCTTATTGACCCGCCCATCGCCGATTGTCGTTCCGGCATTCCTGTGGAAATTGCTAGCGGCTGAGGGCGTTCGCCCCCAATTGGATACCTGTGTGGCCTGCGGTGAAGAGAGTGGTCAAGCGGGTGATTTCGTAGCCTTTGATCTGCAGCAGGGAGGTGTGGTCTGCCGTTCGTGTCGCGCAGGTTTCGCTATCTCGCCCGCCGCACTGCAATTGTTGCGCGATGTGTTGGGAGGTCGGCTTAGCGAGATATTGGATCAGACCCATCAACCGGGACGACAGATTCTCGATGATCCTGTTTTGAACGAACTTGCGCAACTTGCGACACGGGCCTTTGAACACCATATTGAGAGAAAGTTGCGATCTGTTTCGCTCTTTGAGCGCCACTGATTGTCTGATACCTGCTTGTGAGCACTAGCAAACCCCTAAACTTGCTCTCCTATGCCAGCTAAAGATCTCGACCAGATTGTCAACCTTTGTAAACGGCGAGGCTTCGTCTACCCATCTGCGGAGATTTATGGGGGTTTTCGGTCGAGTTATGACTACGGTCCACTAGGTTCGTTGATGTTGCGCAATGTGCGCGAGGCATGGATTCGCACGATGGTGCAACAGCGCGATGATGTTGTGTTGATTGACGCAGCAATTCTTGGTCCCCCACAAGTTTTTGAAGCAAGTGGCCATCTCGCAAACTTCAGTGATCCACTCGTGGACTGCAAGACCTGCAAACAGCGTTTTCGTGAGGATCACATTGAGGACAGGACCGTTTGTCCGAACTGTGGTGCCAAAGATTCCTTGACGCAAGCACGTGCTTTCAACTTGATGTTTAAGACCTTTGCCGGACCCGTCGAAGGTTCGGGTGCAGAGGTTTATTTACGTCCAGAAACCGCTCAGGGAATGTTTGTTAACTTCTCGAACGTTCTGCAAACGAGTCGAAAGAAACCACCATTCGGTATTGCCCAAGTTGGCAAGAGTTTCCGTAATGAAATCACACCCGGGAACTTCATCTTTCGAACTCGCGAATTTGAACAGATGGAACTTGAGTTTTTTGTTCCCCCGAGTGAAGGTCCGAAATGGTATGAGTATTGGTGCAATACGCGTATGCAGTGGTACGTGGACCTCGGTATTCCGACAGACATGTTGCGGTTGCGTCCTCATGATGCTGATGAGTTGAGTCATTATTCAACAGGTACAGCCGATGTTGAATTTGCCTATCCATGGGGTTGGGGTGAACTTGAAGGTATCGCCCAGCGAACAAACTTTGACCTCAATCAGCACGCAACTCACTCGGGGCAAAAACTTGACTACTTTGATCAGTCAACGGGCGAGCGCTATGTACCCTTTGTGATTGAGCCCGCCGCTGGTGTTAACCGTGCCATGGCTGCATTTTTGTTGGCGGCATATGAAGAAGATGAAATCGGAGGTGAGGCGCGCACAGTTTTGCGTTTGCATCCTCGACTTGCTCCTTACAAGGTGGCAATTTTGCCGCTGAGCAAGAAAGACTCTTTACTGCCGATCGCTCGTGATATTTTTGGCCGCTTGGGTGAGCGCTATATGGTGGAATACGACGACACACAATCCATCGGCAAAAGGTACCGCCGTCAAGATGAGATCGGTACACCGTTGTGCATCACCGTTGACTTCGATTCCCTGGATGACAATGCAGTCACGATTCGTGACCGCGATTCAACTCAGCAGGTACGAGTGCCGCTCAGTGACTTGGAAAATGAAGTTCGGGCCCGCCTAGGGTTTTAATTCGGACGTTCTAGCGTCTACGGTAGGTCAACGGTAAAGTGCCGTCTTCGAAAAGGGGTTCATCATGACCAAAGTTGCTGTATGGGCTGTCATTCCAGCCGCACCAGGTAAGCGCGATGAGTTAGCGGCAGCGCTCAGCGGAGCCTTGGAAACCGCGAAATCTGAAGCGGGTACGCTTTATTATATTTTGCACACCGATCCCACAAAGGATGATGTGTTGTACATGTACGAGATGTACGAGAATCAGGATGCTTTGAATGTGCATATGGGCTCCGAAGCCTTCAAGGCACTGGGACCAGCAATTGGACCTTTCTTGGGCGGCCGCCCCGAATTGACTTTCCTCGGACCCATCGGCGGCAAGGGCGCCTGATTCCCTCGTGAGTCAGAAAGCCACATATCTTGATCGGATCCTCGAGCACCATCGTGCGCTGGCGGCGAACGATGATCGTTCGTTGGCCGACCTTGTGCGGCGTTGCGGAGAGATGCAACCAGCGCGAGGGTTCCGAGATCGTCTGCAGATTGATTCCGCTCAGGCAGTCGCGGTCATTAGTGAAATCAAGCGCAAATCCCCGTCCAAGGGAACACTGCGAGCAGATCTTGACCCACGGTTTTTAGCTGATGCTTACCAGTTAGGGGGAGCGTCGTGTCTGTCTGTGTTAACGGACGAGGATTTTTTCGCAGGGACGATTGAGGATCTGCAAATCGCCGCTGCCTCATGCGGATTGCCAGTGTTACGCAAAGACTTCACAGTTTCGCCTCATGATGTGTGTGATACCCGCTTGATGGGGGCTGACTGCGTGCTGTTGATCGCTGCGGCGTTAGATCCCAGTGAGTTGCGAGATCTCCATCACCTGGCGACATCCGTTGGCCTTGACGTACTCGTGGAAATTCATGATGAAGATGAACTCGATACCGCATTGTCAGCTGGCGCGCACCTGATCGGTGTCAATCAACGCAACTTGGTCACCTTTGAAGTGGATCATCAGCGGGCTTTGCGAATGGCAGGGTTGATACCGTCGGGCGTGTTGCGAGTGGCTGAAAGCGGTGTCCGCGGACCCGCTGATGCCTCAGCTCTTCATCAGGCGGGATATCACGCGGTTTTAGTGGGGGAAAGTCTGGTCACTGCCGACGATCCTGCTGAAGCAGTGCGGGCATTACGCAATCCCTAGATCTGTTGCCGCAGTATCCACTTTGATATCGGAGTTGGCAGATACGGTTACATCGTGTTCGTGAAAATCTGTGGCATCACGAATGAGGATGATGCGCTACTCGCAGTCGCTATGGGCGCCGACGCGGTCGGATTTGTTTTTGCGCCTTCACCCCGTCAGGTCTCGGCGCAAGTTGTCTTCGATATTACGCGCCGATTACCTCCCGAGATCTTGACGGTTGGGGTATTTCGTGGAGATCTTCCCGACAGAATTTTTGACATTGTTTCAAAGTCTGGAGTCAAGGCAGTTCAACTCCACGGCAACGAACCGCTCTCAACAGTTGTGGCCTTGGCTGACAATGTGCGATGGATTATCAAAGCTGTCGCGGCTGGTTCGCGTGAGGCCCGTGTGGCCAATCAGTTTGGAACGGACTTGATTTTAGTGGACGCTCCTGAACCAGGTTCAGGTTTGGTTTTCGATTGGTCGCTGACCGATGAGATTCCATCGGGCATTCGGATGATTTTGGCAGGCGGTCTCACGGCAGAGAACGTTGCCGAGGCAGTGCGTTACGTGCGTCCTTGGGGCGTCGATGTTTCATCGGGAGTGGAGTCCGCTCCCGGCAAGAAGGATGCACTGAAACTGCGACGATTCATTGCTAATGCTCGCGCTGCGGCTCCTGTTGAGGATGTGACGGGTGACTCGGGCAATGATTTTCCCTATGATTGGGCGGATGAATAAATCGCTAAACAACTAGGCAGTTGCTGCGATCAGATGGCAACATAGGTATCTACTTGTTGAGGAGCGATGTGAGTATTGCAGAAAAGTCAATGATGTCTGATCCTTCCGAGTCAGGACGTTTCGGCGAGTTCGGTGGTCGCTTTGTCCCCGAAACTTTGGTGCCAGCATGTGAGGAACTTGAGGCGTCTTTTCGCCAAGCGTGGGCTGATCCAAGTTTTCGAGCGGAACTCAATCAGGCCTTAAAGGAATACGCAGGTCGTCCCTCAATGCTGACAGAGTGCTACCAACTCGGAAGCAAGTTGGGCATTCGACTGGTTCTCAAACGTGAAGATCTCAATCACACTGGCTCGCATAAAATCAACAATGTTCTTGGGCAAGTTTTGTTGGCTAAGCGCATGGGTAAGAAGCGCATCGTGGCAGAAACGGGTGCTGGTCAACATGGCGTTGCAGCGGCGACTGCTGCTGCACTGATGGGTCTTGAATGTAAGGTCTATATGGGTGCTGTGGATGTGGAACGCCAGTCCCTCAATGTCTTTCGCATGAAACTTCTCGGGGCTGAAGTTGAGGCTGTTCACAGCGGTAGCCGAACCTTGAAGGATGCTGTGAATGAAGCGATGCGCGATTGGGTTGCATCCGTGGAAAGCACGCATTACTGCTTGGGCTCAGTGATGGGGCCACATCCTTATCCGTGGATGGTACGCGAGTTCCATCGCGTGATTGGCACAGAAGCTCGTGAACAATGCCTCGAACGTTACGGTCAGGATCCAGACGTGGTTGTGGCATGCGTTGGCGGTGGCTCAAATGCAATCGGTATTTTCTCTGGGTTTGTGGACACTAAGGCACGCTTAATCGGTGTTGAGCCCGCAGGCGGCGCTGCTGTAGGTCGGGGTCAACCTGGTGTTGTTCACGGCATGCGCAGTTACCTGATGCAGGACGAATACGGACAGGTGCAAGAGGCGCATTCAATCTCGGCTGGGCTTGATTACCCGGGAGTTGGACCGGAACATTCATATCTGGCCTCCATTGGGCGTGCCGAGTACCCAACAGTGACCGACACAGAAGTCATTGCTGGTTTTCAGTTATTGGCCAAAACAGAGGGGATCATTCCGGCGTTGGAATGCGCTCATGCGCTTGCGTGGATTTCTCGAGAAGCGCCAAATATGCAAGGTCAAACAGTGTTGATGAATTTGTCAGGCCGTGGCGACAAGGACGTTGCCCAGATGATGGATGTTCTGAGTTAATGCCCGCGACCTTGACGACCTTGGAGACTGAACTTCGTGCGAAGCGCGATGCGGGGCGCAAGTTGTTGGTCCCCTATGTCACTGGGGGACTCGTAGGTTGGACCGATGCGATACGCGCGGCTGCTGCCCATGGAGCGGATTGCATAGAGATCGGGCTACCTTTTTCGGACCCTGTGATGGACGGTCCAATCATTCAACAAGCATCACAGCGTGCACTTGACGACGGAGCCACGCCGGTGTCAATTTTTGAAGGCGTTCGTACCCTCGATGTAGGAATTCCTTTGGTGGTGATGTGCTATTACAACACCGTGCACCATGCAGGACATGAACGTTTTGCTGCGCAATTAGTTCAGGCAGGTATTAGCGGTGCGATCATTCCGGATCTTCCCCTTGAGGAGTCCGCTTTATGGTGTCGGGCTGCTGATGATGTTGGACTATCAACGATTATGTTGGCCGCTCCAACTGCACCCGACGAAAGATTGCCGAGAGTCTGTGCACGTGCACGGGGGTTTGTTTATTCTGTGGGTCTATTGGGTGTGACCGGGGAGAGAAGCACTTTGGCTTCAACAGCTACCGAATTGGCGCGTCGTCTCAAGCAGGTCACTGATGTACCTGTGATTGTCGGTGTGGGCGTGTCCAATAGTGCACAAGCCGTTGAGGCTTGCCGAGTTGCAGATGGAGTCGTGCAGGGTGCCTCTGTCGTCCGCCGCCTGATGGAGGGCGGACCAGATGCCGTCGGTGAGTATGTTGCTGAAGTTCGTCAAGCCTTAGACACTTTGTAGAACTGCCAGCAGACATGGCTATCTGTGAACTCTGCGAAGCGGCGAGACTCACAGAGTGGTACTTTGAAGATGATCTCTGTTGGGTTGCCGAGTGTGAAGTTTGCTATGTACCGATGGTCGTTTGGAAGCAACACAACGCAACTCCTAGTGACGACATCAAAGCACAACTTCATCAGAGGTTGTTAGCAGTCGTTGACTCACTCTTTGACTATGTTCCGTACATTGATGACAACATGCGCAATATTCCGGATCACTATCACGCCCATGCGCGCGGTCGAGGTTTCGGATTTGGAAATCCGCCTCCCAGAAAAAAGTAGGCAGGGTTAAAAACTCAACGGTAGGCAGAGTTACATCCGCCGTTGCTTAGTCAGCAAGGGCGACGAATTGGGCGACCGGTCATGGCAACACCTTTCAATGGAGTACGCCATGTATGGAATCACGCTGAGTGAGATTTCGGCATAGGTAATTTGACCTATTGATAGATATAACTACGCAAAGTGGTGAAGCAGTCACTCATGGTCGGAGCGCCGAATGAACGAGTTGGTGGCGTTGATAGTTCTAAGGTTGCTTCATGGCAACGTTTCCTCAGCCCAGTGACCTCTTGGCTCATCGGCCGCCATTCTTGTTCGTTGATCAGATCACGGCCTTGGATCCTGGTGTGTCGGCGTCGGGTTTGTGGCACTTAAGCGGTGATGAGTGGTTCTTCTCAGGGCACTTTCCTGGGCGTCCAACTCTGCCCGGAGTGCTGATGTGCGAGGCGATAGCGCAAGTAGGGGCGATCGCCGTTTTGTCAAGCCCCACACATGTGGGCCGGCTTCCATTATTTGGCGGGATTGATGGGGCAAGGTTCCGTCGTCAAGTTCAACCAGGGGACACGTTGACGTTAGAAGTGGAGTTAGGTCGAATGTCGGCACGCGCCGGCAAAGGTGCTGGACGAGCTTTACTGGATGGAAAAGTCGCCTGTGAATGCGAATTGATGTTTGTTTTGGTGGATGCCTAAGCGGCGGGAATCAGAATAAGTGAGCCGTTGTGCCCACCGAAGCCAAAGTTGTTGGACATTGTTGGACCTGGCTCCCATGGACGCGGTGAGCCGAGAACAAGATCAATAGTGACGTCATCATCAAGGTTTGTCGTCCCCGCTGTCGGCGGAATGAGTTTGTGCTCGAAAGACAGAAGAATTGATGCGGCTTCCAATGCACCAGCGGCACCTAGGGCATGACCAGTCACGCCCTTGATGCTGGTCACGATCGGGCGATGTGGAAATACGGTTGTCATTGCTGCGGCTTCGGCTGCATCGTTGAGGGGAGTTGACGTGCCATGGGCGTTGACATAGACAATCTCATCTGAGCGCAAGCCGGCTTCGTCCAAAGCCAGTCGCATGCAATTGATAGCACCGCGGCCACCAGGCGCTGGTGCCGTTATATGGTGAGCGTCAGCGTTACTGGCTGAACCGACAATCTCTCCAAGGATTTTCGCCCCTCGTGCGGTGGCATGATCCCACTCTTCAAGTACGAAGATGCCAGCACCTTCTCCCATGACGAAACCATCGCGCTCTTTGTCGAATGGACGACTCTGACCCGATGAAGAAAGCGCAGTCATGTTGTTGAAGCCAGCCAACGATGATGGCGTCGCAGCGGCCTCAGAGCCACCGCTGATGATTGCATCACATCGACCCATCGCGATCAGGCGTGCTGCGTATCCCAAGGCATGTGTGGAGGCAGCGCAGGCGGTACAAATGGTTTCGTTTGGTCCTTGCAGTCCGTAGCGCATAGAAATTGCTGCGCCGGAGGCATTGGCCATCATCATTGGCACCAAAAATGGCGAAACCCTTCGTTCACCTTTTTCCAAGCGAATTTGCACTTGTTCTTCGAGGGTGCCGAGTCCGCCAATTCCTGTTCCCAAAATGACTCCGAAGCGAGCGGGATCGACGTTGAGATCGCCTGCTTGAGCAAATGCTTCGGCTGCTGCCGCTAACGCGAACTGCTCAACCTTGTCAGCTCGCCGTGCTTCCTTGGGACTGTCAAAAAATGGGAGCGGATCCCACTCAGTAATCGTCGTCCACTTTCCACCGGCGAATTGTTGACCTAGTAAACCGGACCAGAAATTTTCCTTACCTATTCCGCAAGGAGCGACCACGCCGAGACCGGTGATGGCAACTCGGCGACCAATCATTAGGCCAATTTTCCAACGATGAGGTCGTATGCCTGACCGACCGTCTTGATATCTTCGATCTCTTTTTCGGGTACTTCAACGCCGAACTCTTCTTCTAAAGCCATGACGAGTTCCACTAAGTCGAGACTGTCGGCATCGAGGTCGTCACCAAACAACGCTGATGGCACGACCTTGTCGGCGTCAACGCTCAAAACATCTACAGCGCATTTTTGAAAGCGGGCGAACAGTTCTTGATCCATAATTTTTCTCCTACGTCGTTCGCTAGACAGCGATATTTTTATTTTAGCCCGATGCACTACTGGTCTAGGTGTTTCTTACGTGCCTAATGACCCATTCCTAGGCCTCCGTCAACGGGGATCACAGCACCTGTAATAAAAGATGCTTCTGCTGAAGCCAAAAAGACGATTGTCGCGGCGACCTCGTCGGGTGTCGCTAAACGTCCAAGGGGGACCGCTTCAGTGAGAGTCGCCAGGCGATCTTCGCCAAGTGCCAAAAGCATGTCTGTTGCTACTGGCCCTGGGGCCACAACATTTGCGGTTATCGAGCGACTGCCCAGTTCACGCGCAATAGAACGCGCTAGACCGACCAGTCCAGCCTTGGAGGCTGCATAGTTTGCCTGACCCGCTGAACCCATGAGCCCAACCACGCTGCTGACGAAAATAATGCGTCCAGAACGCGCTCGCAACATAGCTTGTGAGGCACGCTTTGAGACCCGAAATGCGGCGGTGAGGTTTGCATCAATGACATCGGCGAAATCGGCTTCCGACATTCGCAGAAGCAACATGTCTTTTGTCATTCCCGCATTGGAGACCAAAACTTGTACGGGCCCAAAGTGTTCTTCAACGGCGAGAAAGGCTGCATCGACATCCGCTGCTTTGGTGACATCACATTTGACACTGAAGAATCCGTCAGGAGGAGGTGAAGAGTTGTATGTCACTGCGACACGATCACCCAAGGCCGCAAAGCGATGAGCTGTCGCAAGACCGATTCCCTTTGATCCACCGGTAATGAGAACCACGCGACCGCTCACTGGCTGAGACATCAATGACCTCCCCACACGATGAGCGCACTAGCTGCTGTCATGCCGGCACCGAAACCAACTAGCAACACAGTGTCTCCCTTTTTGATCTTGCCGGAGTTGGCCGCATCAACGAGTGCCAATGGTATTGACGCTGATGAAGTGTTGCCTGTGTAATGCAAAACTGTTGAAGCCTTCTCCATGGGGATTCCAAGTCGTTCACAGGCTGCTTGAATGATACGAATATTGGCCTGATGCGGAATCACCACATCGACATCATCGGCTGTTAAACCGGCGGCTGTGAGCGATTTAGTAGCGCTATCGACCATGATGCGGACTGCTTTACGGAAAACATCTTTGCCTTCCATTTGGATGAAACCACCGAGCTCGGCATACAAGGCGTCTTCGGCGGATCCATCGGAGTCAATGTCCCAAGCCAACATTTGGCCGCGTCCGTCAACAGCCTCAAGTATGACTGCACCCGAGCCATCAGCGAATAAAATAGCGGTGTTGCGATCACTCCAATCGGTGATTCGTGACAAAGTGTCAGTTCCGATGACCAGAACTTTCGAGGAGCCCATGGCGATCAGTCCATGTGCGACGGTGAGTGCATAAACAAACCCAGAGCATGCCGCATTGACATCAAAGGCGCCACATGTCAGACCAAGAGCATGTTGAACGGTCGCTGATGTTGCTGGGACACATCGATCGGGAGTGGTCGTGGCAAGCACTAAGGCATCAATGTCGCTTGGATCAACTCCAGCCATCGCCATGGCTGCCGCCCCTGAGATGACGCTCAACTCCGCTGTGGTCCCACCAATGTGGCGCTCTTGAATACCGCTTCGATCGCGGATCCACTCGTCGGAAGTGTCTAAGGTTTGGCTGAGTTCGGCATTGGTGACAATACGCGGCGGCAATGCACTTCCCCAACCAGTGATGATCGCTCCGCGTATGCCTAGAGGTGCCGCTGGCATGTCAGACAGTCCGTAACCAAGCGATGGGCTGGCGAAGAGTGATTCTCTCGCCCTGAACTGCGATAAAGGCTTGCAAGGTGCCTTCAAAAGCCGAAAGTACCTCAACATCACCAATCTGACCGAGGCATTGCCCCACCGATATGTGGGCACCCGAGTGGATATTGGCTAAGGGAGTAAAAACCCCTGCGGCAGGGCTCACGATTAATCTCTCAACGGCGAATAAGTGCTCACCCTCAAGTTGGGTCGCCCCCGTAGGAGCGGCGCTATTGACCCATTCAATGAATTTGTCGAGGTCGTCAGGGGTGGCGACTGAGATTGTTCGCGCATCGGTAAGGGTGCGCTTGGCCATCCCGCTCAGGACCCCACCGGGCCCGAGTTCGGCGAAATCTTTACAGCCCAATTCGGACAAAGTGAGAAGGCAATGTTTCCAGCGCACGGGGCTTGACAATTGCGCTGAAAGCAAACTTGCCCACTCATCTCCGTGGTCGTGAGGAATCGCATCCACGTTGCTGATGACTGGTACTTCGGTATCACGTGGAGCAGCGTGTGCTATCGCGGTCCGCAAACGTTCGCGTGCCGGCATCATAAATGGCGTGTGGAA
The DNA here is from genome assembly GCA_037147055.1 of Actinomycetes bacterium. GTDB lineage: Bacteria > Actinomycetota > Acidimicrobiia > Acidimicrobiales > Ilumatobacteraceae > Casp-actino8. Next base: position 33,083 of record JBAWVW010000007.1, on the reverse strand, counting down.
AGCGCCGGAGACCGGGAGCGACATTGCCTTCTTGGCACCAAGTTCTTTTGCAATTGCAGACGCGCGAGCGACGCCTTCCGGTGAGCCAGCGATCACGATTTGACCAGGAGCGTTAAAGTTCGCAACCCACACATCGCTGTCAGCGCGACGGCAAGCCACTTCAACTAGTTCGTCATCGAGACCAAGAATGGCCGCCATCGTTCCAGGATTGGCTTGACCAGCATCGTGCATTGCGTCAGCCCGCTCGCAGACCAGCCGCACACCATCATCAAATGCCAAGGCGCCTGTGGCAGTGAGAGCGGTGTACTCGCCGAGACTGTGTCCCGCGCAATAACTGGGATCAAAACCGAGTCGTTCGACGGCGTCCAGAACCATCAGGCTGGACACAAAAGTAGTCAGTTGCGCGTTGCGCGTGTCCTTGAGTTCATTGGCATCGGCATCAAGCAGGAGTCGCGCAACATCGCGACCAGAGACTTCTGATGCCTCTTCAACCAAATCCCAAGATTCGTGATCGACCCACGGGCGACCCATGCCCGGACGCTGGGATCCCTGACCTGGAAAAGTAAAAGCGAGCACTCCTAGAAGTTAGACGGTACACACAAGGGATTTGGTGCTACCGATCGGTAACGGCGAAAGCGGTCTATGACTAGGGCGGGTGAAAAACCCATCTAGGGGCTAGTCTGAGGGGGCGCCCCGGTGGCCCAACTGGCAGAGGCAGCGGTCTCAAACTCCGTACGGTGTGGGTTCGAATCCCACCCGGGGCACAACTTTTCTGGATATTGGCCCGTGAGGGTCGATATCGGGGTATTTAGATCTGAGAATCGTATTGAGGTTCCGTAGGCTGATGTGTATGGGTCAACGACTGGTTGAACGGCGTTTGCGAGAGACTTCTACGCGTTTGCGTGGACTGAGAGAAGAACTCGCCATCGTTGAAGAACAATTGGCGCATTTGAGTGATGACGCTGACGATAAAGCCCTTCGTTCTCTCGTCTCGGAGACCCCAGGTTCGGCTGTGGAATACCGTGAAGCCAGTTTGCACCGTGATGCAATGGTTCGCCATCGTCAGAGTGTGGAAGTCAGTATTTCAGAATTACTGATCAAGCAAGATCAGTTGCTCGACAAAATCGGTCATTGAGACTCTGGACTCCCAGAAGTGGTTGAATGAACCTATGAGTATTCGTGTTGTCATTGCTGAAGATGAGGCGATCATCCGCCTTGATTTGCGTGAAACTCTTGAGGAAGAGGGTTATGAGGTTGTTGGTGAGGCTGGTCGCGGTGATCTGGCGCTGACGTTGATTCGTGAACTCAAGCCAGATTTGGCAATCCTTGATGTGAAGATGCCTGGGATGGATGGTCTTGAAGTCGCCCAACAAGTGGGCGAAGAAAAGATTTGCGGCGTTTTGGTGCTGACTGCTTTTAGTCAACGAGAAATCATCGAGCAAGCCCGTGATGCTGGAGCCTTGGCATTTCTCGTCAAGCCGTATCAGAAAAGTGATCTGATACCAGCCATCGAAATGGCAATCGCCCGTTTTCGTGAACTGCAGGCTTTGACAGGCCAGATGGAGGCTTTAGGTGAGCAATTGGAGGCTCGCAAAATCATTGATAAAGCCAAAGGTCGTTTGATTGATGAGTTTGCCATGAAGGAGCAAGAGGCCTTCTCTTTTATTCAGCAGACAGCGATGAAGGATCGATCACGGATGCGTGATGTGGCTGAGAAGATTTTGTCCGGAGAATTAAAGCCTTGAGTGAAGCAGACAAGACTCTCCTGGTCTTGGACGGCAATTCGTTGACGTACCGAGCCTTCTATGGCATTCCAACGGACATGATCACGGCGAGTGGGCAAGTAACCAACGCCGTGTACGGCATGACCTCAATGGTTTTGACGTTGCTCAAGGACCACCGACCTGACGGAATCATCGTCGCCTTTGATCGACCGGAGCCGACTTTTCGACATCTTGCCGAACCCAGTTATAAGGCGCAGCGCGAGGCATCACCCGATATCTTGCGCCAACAAATGGGGATCGTTAAAGAACTCCTCACAGCTATGGGAATCGCTATTACCGAACTTGTTGGCTTTGAAGCAGATGATGTCATTGCCACGGTCGCCGATCAGGCAGTTGACGTTGGTTTTCGTGTGATCATTGTGACGGGTGATCGTGATAGTTACCAGTTGGTGCGCGACCCTCACGTTCGCGTTTTGTATAACAAGCGGGGTGTCTCGGATTATGCGTTATACGACGAGGCGGGCATCCTCGCGCGAACTGGTGTCACTCCAGCTCAGTATGTGGCGTACGCCGCATTGCGCGGAGATCCAAGTGACAATCTTCCAGGCGTGCCTGGAGTTGGAGAAAAAACAGCGGCAAAATTGATCTCGGCCTACGGCGGATTAGATGGAATCTTTGCTCATGTCGATGATCAGACACCAAAACTTAAAGCGGCGCTGGTCGAGAACGAATCGTTGGCTCGAAAAAATGAAGACCTGATGTCGTTGCGCCATGACGCTCCAATTGATGTAGATCTGAGTGGTTTGGCTGTGACGCCGAATGACGCAGAAGTAAAACGGTTGTTTGATTTTCTTGAGTTCAAGTCGATGCATGCGCGTTTTCGTGATGTGCAAAAGTTGCTTGGTCATTCTTCGTCAGATGAAGTCTTGGAGTCAGTTTCGCCCTCGCAAGATTTGCAATATCTTCAAGCCGAGGTGACGATCGCTAGCAGTCCCAGCAAAGTGCTTGAGGTATTGGAAGAGGACTGCATTTTTGATGTAGCGGCCCAATGGGTAGGTGACGCTGGTCGTTCTGAGTTGCTAGGAATTTCCTTGAGTCGCCACATTGAGCAGTCCTCAACGATGTGGATACCTGTTGCTCTTTTACGCGATCCGAGTGTCTCTCGCGCCTTATCTCATTGCAAGTTTAGGGCTCACGACGCAAAAGCTATGCTGCGCTCTTTGCTGGCTCTCGGTATTGACATGCAAGGCCTGGAGTTCGATACGGCGATTGCCGCATATCTCATTGATCCTGCGCAAAGTCGTTACTCCCTAGTTGATTTAGTTGAGCGTTATTCCTTGGTGCGATTCCCACAAGATGATCCATCAGCTACTGGGCAACTCGATCTTGGAGGCACAGCGATCGACGAATCGCAACGCGCCGGACGTGATTGTTTAGCAATAGCACAAGTGGCTGAGGCTCTCACGGTGGCTTTACAAACGCACGGCATGCTGACTCTTTATCAAGAGATGGAGAACCCGCTAGTGAGGGTTTTAGCGCGTATGGAGCATTTGGGCGTTGCCGTTGATGAAGTGCAACTTCAAGCCATCGCAACTCGTTTGACGGCTGAAGTGGGCGAGTTGTCGCTGGCCTTGCAAGCCGTCGTCGGTCATCCATTTAACACCAATTCGCCCGCTCAACTTGGCAAGATTTTATTTGAGGAACGGGGTCTGACCCCTCCGAGAAAAACCAAGACTGGTTATTCAACTGATGTGGCAACTTTGGAAAAGTTGCGCGACTCGTGGCCTGAGTTTATTGATCCTTTGATGCGCTATCGCGAAGTAGAGAAACTCCGTGGTACATACGGAGAGGGCTTGCTGTCAGAGATTGCTGCTGATGCAAGGATTCACGCAACTTTTAATCAGACGGTGACCCGTACTGGACGTTTATCAAGCGACCAACCGAATTTGCACAATATTCCTGTGCGCACTGAGGAAGGCCGGATTTTCAGAACGGCATTTGTACCCTCCGCAGGATGTCGATTGATGGTGGCTGACTACAACCAAATTGAATTGCGCTGTATCGCCCACCTAGCGCAAGATCCAGGGTTGATTGCTGCATTCACTAGTGGTCAAGATGTTCACAGCGCCACAGCGGCTCGTGTCTTTGGCGTTGAAGAGTCTGCGGTGACACATGAGCAGCGCTCTAAAGCCAAGATGGTGTCGTACGGACTCGCTTACGGTATGGAAGCCTTTGGGCTCGGTCAACGTCTTGGTATCCGTACTGACGAGGCAGCAACTATTTTGGATGCTTACTTCGCGGCGTTTCCAAATGTTCAGTCCTATATGGATCACACGGTGGCGCAAGCGAAGAGTCGTGGTTACACCGAGACTCTTTTTGGGCGTAGACGGCGGATACCCGAACTTGACAGTTCTAATTTCCGCATCCGACAAGCTGGAGAGCGTCAAGCGATGAACGCGGCGATTCAAGGATTGGCTGCCGATATTTTCAAAATCGCTTTGATCCGTATTGACCAAGCCCTGAGTGATTCAGCTTTGGCAAGTCGTCTCGTACTACAGGTGCACGATGAAGTTCTCGTGGAATCCCCGCTGAACGAGGTTGAAGTTGTTGACGCTTTGGTTTTGCAGATTATGGAGCAGGCCACGAAACTCGATGTGCCACTGGCGGTCAATTCGGCATGGGGATCCACCTGGGCAGAGGCAAAGTCGTAAGTACCGTGAATGACCACTGGTTCGAGCCAATGGCGCGACATATGGGTCGGGCGTATCTGAGGTACTCGTTTGCTCAGGGAACGAAACAAGAAATTGACTTCTTGGTTGACGCATTGGGTTTGGTCAAGGGACACAAGGTTTTAGATGTCGGTTGTGGTCCTGGTCGCCATTGCCATGAATTGGCACGCCGCGGAATCGTGGTCCACGGCATTGATATCAGCCAAGAATTCATTGACATTGCTCGAAACGATGCCCCTACCGGAGCAACCTTTGAACGCCTCGATGCCCGAAAGCTTCTCGAAACGGCTTATCTCGGAGGCTTTGACGCAGTGATTTGTCTCTGTCAGGGAGCCTTCGGGCTGATGACAGCCGCTGGGGATGACGAGTTGGTTGTGGCTGGAATGGCTAGGACGCTCAAAGTAGGGGGCCGTGCAGCGATTAGCGCTTTCAATGCTTACTTCGCGGTGAAATATCACGACGAGGCGACCTTTGACGCGGCATCAGGGGTGTCCCATGAGGCGACCAAGGTACGAAATGTGCAAGGGGAGGAATTAGCGGTTGATCTGTGGACTGGTTGTTACACACCCCGTGAACTGCGTTTGCTGATGAAACAGCATGATTTGGCTGTCAACTCGGTTTTTTCGGTCGAACCTGGTTCTTATGGGCAAAGACCACCAACTGTTGAATCAGTTGAGTTTTTGGTACTCGCAACGCGCCACTGATGAGCTCTGCAGGGTGAAGGGAATCCCCGTTTCATGGGGGAATGCGCTGCTCAGGCTGGTAACTTTGGAGGGTTCTGCCCTTTGGGAGAACATGTCCCTGTCCCTCAACCTCACAGTTCATCTGAAAGCGAATATCCCTTGTCCGACACTCTGACCCCCGACTCGTCCACCTTCTCAGCAATGGGAAGCACCGACGCAGACGGCAATTACGTTCCCCGCCAAATTACTGAAAACGATTTAGTTGGCACATTTGCTGACGCCATTGAAGGCACAATGGTTGAAGTCCAAGACGGCCAAGTTGTCTTTGGAATCGTCGTCAAGATTGATAAGGATGAAGTTCTCCTTGACATTGGCTATAAGAGTGAAGGTGTTATTCCGTCGCGTGAGTTGAGCATCCGTAACGATGTTGATCCCGGCGAGATTGTCAAGTTAGGGGAGCGTGTTGAAGCTCTCGTTCTCACCAAAGAGGATAAAGAAGGTCGTTTGATCCTTTCCAAAAAGCGCGCTCAGTATGAGCGAGCATGGGGAGACGTTGAGAAGAAGAAAGAAAGCAACGAAATGGTTGAGGGTCTCGTTATTGAGGTCGTCAAGGGTGGACTTATTGTTGACATCGGATTGCGTGGTTTCTTGCCAGCATCGTTGGTTGAACTACGTCGCGTACGTGACTTGTTGCCATATGTCGGCAAAGTTCTGCAGACCAAGATCATTGAATTGGATAAGAATCGCAACAATGTGGTGCTCTCGCGTCGGGCTTACCTCGAGGAGAGTCAAAAGGAAGCACGCGATGGTTTCTTGACAAACCTCAAGGTTGGCGACGTCCGTGAGGGCGTCGTATCCAGCGTTGTGGCATTCGGTGCCTTCGTCGACCTCGGCGGAATGGATGGACTCATTCACGTCAGTGAATTGTCATGGAACCATGTTGATCACCCAGGTTCTGAAGTCGCCATCGGTGACAAGGTAACTGTCAAGGTGCTTGAGATCGACAATGACCGAGAGCGGATCAGTTTGTCTCGCAAGCAGACGCAAAAGGATCCATGGGAAGTTTTCGCTGCGGGTCACGAAGTGGGCCAATTGGTCTACGGTCGTGTCACCAAGCTGGTTCCATTCGGAGGATTTGTTCAAGTCGGCGAAGGCATTGAAGGACTAGTGCATATTTCTGAAATGAGCACTCAACACGTTGAGGCGCCAGAACAAGTTGTTACTCCTGGTGAAGAGCTGTGGGTCAAGATCATTGACCTAGATCTCGCTCGTCGCCGTATCAGCCTGAGTATCAAGCAGGCTGCAGAAGGTGGAGAACTTGCAGAGGAATATCGCAAGCACTTCGAAGTTGACGAACAAGGTAACTGGGCGGCGGGTGCAGATGATGCTTCTCGTGCAGCCACTTGGTCAGAGTTTTATTCTCAAGACGCACCTGCAGCAACTGAAGATGCACCTACAGCAACTGAAGACGCAGCAACTGCTGATCCTGACGCATAATCAGCGCAACTTAATAATTCCCATTTTGATTCCGCGGATGACGGCTTGAGTGCGATCGCGGGCGTCAATTTTTTCATAAATCGAGGCCAGATGATTCTTGACTGTCTTTTGGCTGATAAACAGGCGTTTGGAGATCTCAGGTGTGGATAATCCGTCCGCTAGGAGTTGCAGCACCTGTTCTTCGCGTTCGGTGATAACTTTCTCTTGATGTGCGTGCGAGTACTGCGATTCAGCGAGTAACGCGTTAGCCAATTCTGAGGAAAGAATAATGTCACCGTCATTGGCTAGCAGGACAGCCTCAAGAACTTGAGCGAAACTTGAATCCTTTGTGACATAGCCCACTGCGCCGGCCTTCAGAGCCGTGCGAACGATGTCGGTTTCGGTATGCATCGTCAGCATGACAACTCGCTGGCGGGCATCGGCCTCAACGATGGCCAAGGTTGCGGCTATCCCGTCTCCTTCAGACATAGAAATGTCCATCAGAATGACATCTGGTCGAAGCGTGAGTGCTGCAGACACGGCTCGTGTACCGTCGCAAAGATCTGCGACGACCTCGTGTCCCAACTCTTCAAACTGGCGACGCAATGACTCTCGTAAAAGTTGATGGTCATCAACCAACATCACGCGCATTATTCAGACTCGGTCATGTGAGCAGTGGTGCGGCTAACTGGAAGCCGCAAGGAAATAAATGTTCCGATGTTTGATTGTGTAATGGGTGATTGGATAATCAGTTCGGCTTCAATAGCGATCGCTCGTTCCTGCATTCCGGTCAGCCCATATGAATCGGCATCCACCTGACTTGGGTCAAAGCCCATCCCGTTGTCGGCAACGGACAGGAGAAGATGGTCTCCTCGGATGCGTCCCCGAACCTCCACCTGGGTAGCTTGCGAGTGACGTTCGGCGTTGAGCATCGCCTCTTTGATAATCAGCCACACTTCGTTCATCAACGCTGGATCGGGAGTACATGCGTCCTTCAGGTCGGCGGAGAAATAGACCTTGACCTCAAGGGGTGAACGATTGTTGATTCTGTCCGCTAACGCCTCAATCGCTGCGTCGATAGTTGATCTTGAGTCCTCTCCGACTCGTATATCAAAGAGCATTTCGCGGACTTCATGTAAGACGGTCGTAATGTGCGTTCGCATCAAACGGAGTTCTCGAACTTGTTCGGTATCTGTTGATCTGCGACTCAGACGGTCCAGCTCAAAGCCAACAAAGGCCAAGGTGCTGCCGGTGCGATCGTGTAACTCTCGGGCGATGCGGCGACGTTCATCGTTCGCACCACCAACTCGCAAACTTTTAAAGAGATGGGCATTATCAACGGCGACACCTAAGGCGTCGGCTAGTCCAGTCAGCACTTGTGCTTCGCGGTCAATATTGATCATTGAACGCCATTCGCAGGCGATCATACCGATGATCGTTCCCCGTGAGCGAAGAGCGCTGTAGGCGCCGATGATTGCCTCTGTAGCGAAGCCCAAATTCTCTGCGTTAATTTCGCTACGAATACTGTTGTTCTGTTCGAGACAGAGACGAGCGGCTGCTGGAATCTCATGTAACTCAAGCGGGGTAGGCGCAGCAGAACCTCGTCCGCGTACGGCTAGATATGTGTCGGTGTTGTTCTGCCTCAGCAAAATTGTCGTGACGTCGGACTTGATGAGGAGTTGAACTTGCTCCACAGCTTGATCCAAGACGGTTTCGAGATGTAACGAGGATGGCAAGGTCAGGGCAACCTTTTGCAAGGCCACGAGCAACTCATTGGCTATGGCAAGATCGTCGCCATCTTTCCGTTCCGATTGAATCGCGCCAATCTCATTGTTCAGATCGTTCGTTTCAGACTTATGGCGCATCTTGAGACCCACGAGAGAAGGAATGACGAGAAGGAGAATCAACAACAAATTTTGAATGAACGGTGCGCTAGACGAATCAACAAAGAGTCGGTGACTGAGTAACGCGATGGTGGTGAGGGCATGGGCGATGAGGACCAACATCCATGTTCCCGCGCAGGAGGCCGTCAAAGTCACGGCTATGAGCAACGAGATAACAGGCGAATGTAAACCTCCCGTCATGGTGCTGAGTATGAGTAGGAAGATGACTTCGCCAATGATCTGACGACGTACGACAAGAGTGTCGACAAGTTGCAGGGGTCTCATTGTCAAATAAATTGTGTACATCGCCTCTCCGAGAATCGCCACCCCAAGGATTCCGAAGCCCTGGCTGAGGGTACTGCTGCCTTGAACACTGGCCGCTAACAATGCGACCCAACGCAACGCCAGCAAAGATTCGGCGAGATTCAGTCCACCTCTGCGCCTCAAGGAGCTGGAGTTCGAAGTTGAGCGGCGGTCAACACCTAAAGGAGGCTCAGAAAGACGCCGACGACGCTCGACGAGAGGCCAAGACATGTCGCCTGTTTGGTCAGAGGCGGCGACAACACGCATTGAGGGGTGATTCCTCGCTTGCTCGTTACGTTTGTCATCCACAATTGTCAGAGTACTTGTCCTGCGATGCCCTAGCGTGTCGTTGTGATTCTCGTTGGGTTAACTGGTGGTATTGGGTCGGGCAAGTCCACGGTCTCAGGATTATTGCAGGCTCGTGGGGCAGTCATTATTGATGCTGACGCGATTGTCCGAGAAGTCCAGCAACCGGGGTCGCCGGTGCTGGTCGAACTGGCACAAAAATTTGGGTCTGATGTACTCGCTGAAGACGGCTCTCTCGATCGTCAGGCTGTGGCAAATATCGTGTTTACTGATCCGGATGCTCTCAAGGCGTTGAACGCGATAGTCCATCCTGCTGTTGGGCGCGAAATGAATGACCGTTTGATTGCCCAAAGAACTAGCGAAAACGTCGTTGTATTGGATATTCCCCTGCTAACCGAGAATCCCCGTGAGGGTCTCCAAGGACGAATAGTCGTGGACGTGCCAGTTGAGTTGCAAGTCCAACGCCTCACGACCTTTCGAGGTTTTGAAGAGGCCGACGCTCGGGCGCGCATCTCGCGACAGGCCACCCGTCAAGAACGTCTTGATAAGGCTGACTTTGTTGTGGACAACAGCGGGGAGCTAGAGGACTTGGGTCCACAGATTGACCTGCTGTGGATGTGGCTATTATCCCTGCCTCAACTTCCGCCTGACTATGAGCCGATCACCCCAGCGCCCAATAGCGGGCCCAAATTTCCATGAATGGGCCTGAGCACATACCTTTTCGAGTAGTCGCCGATTACGCCCCAGCGGGAGATCAACCTCAAGCGATCGCCCAATTGTCCCAAGGCATTGACGATGGACTGCGTTTTCAGACCCTGTTGGGCATTACAGGATCAGGTAAGAGCGCCACGATCGCTTGGACTATTGAAAAAACCCAACGCCCAACTTTGATCTTGGCTCCCAACAAAAGTCTGGCGGCACAGTTGGCTCAAGAAATGATGGAGTTTTTTCCCGATAATCGGGTGGAGTACTTCGTCAGTTACTACGACTATTACCAGCCGGAGGCGTACATTGCTTCCTCGGATACTTTCATTGAAAAAGATTCGTCGATTAATGATGACATTGACCGCTTACGGCATTCTGCCACGGCCGCCCTCCTGACCCGTCGCGACACAATTGTTGTGGCATCGGTGTCGTGTATCTATGGAATGGGTGACCCAGAGGAATATCGCGGGCAGTTACTTGAACTTCATGCGGGTGTGGATTACGACATGAGAAGCATTCTTCGGCGACTCGTTGACCTGCAATACGACCGCAACGATATGAGTTTGGGTCGAGGCAAGTTTCGTGTCCGCGGTGACACCATTGAGATCCATCCCGCTTATGAAGAATCCGTATTGCGAGTCGAACTTTTTGGAGACACTGTTGAACGCTTAACGATGATTGATCCCCTGACTGGGGAAACTTTGCGTGAACTCAGTCAAACAATGGTTTTCCCAGCGACTCACTATGTGACAGGTGCGGAACGCATGCAACGTGCGATGTTAGGGATTGAAGTTGAATTGCAAGAACGTTTGGCCACTTTTGCCGCGGACGGCAAATTGTTGGAAGCGCAGCGTCTGCGGATGCGCACACAGTACGACTTAGAGATGATGCAAGAGGTCGGATACTGCAATGGCATTGAGAATTATTCGCGTCATATTGATGGACGCCAAGCCGGTGAGCCTCCGTTTACTTTGCTTGACTATTTTCCAAAAGACTTTTTGTTAGTCATTGATGAAAGCCATGTTGCCGTGCCGCAACTACATGGACAATTTGCTGGCGACAGAAGCCGCAAAGATATTTTAGTTGAGCACGGTTTCCGGCTTCCGAGTGCACGAGATAATCGTCCATTGCATTTTGATGAAGTGGTGGAGCGAGTGAATCAGTGTGTTTTCCTCTCGGCAACCCCGAGTCCATATGAGATCAAGATTTCGCAAAAAGTAGTAGAGCAGATTGTCCGTCCGACGGGTCTCGTGGACCCAGAAGTCATCATCAAGCCGACAAAGGGTCAGATTGATGATCTGATGGAGCAGGTCAATAAACGGGTGACCATGGGAGACCGTGTTCTTGTGACCACGCTCACCAAGAAAATGGCTGAGGATCTCACTGAGTATTTGCTGGAGCAGGGAATGCGGGTGCGTTATTTGCACAGCAATATTGACACCATTCAACGCATTGAGATCATTCGATCGTTGCGCTTAGGCGAATTTGATGTGCTTGTGGGTATCAACCTCCTGCGCGAGGGACTCGACCTTCCTGAAGTCAGTTTGGTGACTATCTTGGATGCCGACAAAGAAGGATTTTTACGGAGTGAGACGTCACTGATACAAATGATCGGTCGTGCGGCGCGCAACGTTGACGGTCAAGTAGTGATGTACGCAGATCGTGTTACCCCGTCAATGCATCGGGCGATTTCTGAAACAAATCGACGCCGTCAATTGCAGGTTGCCTACAACTTGGAACACGGTATTAACCCGCAGACAATTCGCAAAGCAGTCGGGGATATTCTCGCAATGCTTCGGCCTGGCGGAGATGGCTCTGCTCCCGTTCCCGGCAAAGATCGTCGACGACAAAAAGAGCGTGACAAGGTTCAGCGTGAACTGCGCACATTGCCACAACAAGAACTCGCTCGTTTAGTTCTAACCCTTGAAGAAGAGATGCATGAGGCTGCGGCTGCTCTTAAGTTTGAGTACGCGGCGCGTTTGCGGGATGAAATAAACGAACTTCGACGAGAAATTCGTGACGCAGGTTAGGGCACATTTGTTGTCTCTTTACTAGTCTCAAGTTATGTCTGATCGTCTCGTTGTTCGTGGTGCGCGTGAGCACAATCTAAAGGATGTCAGCATTGACATACCGCGCGACAAAATGGTGGTCTTCACCGGCTTGTCGGGATCAGGTAAATCGTCATTGGCGTTTGACACAATTTATGCCGAAGGTCAGCGCCGTTATGTTGAGTCTCTGAGCGCTTATGCTCGCCAATTCTTGGGTCAGATGGATAAGCCTGACGTGGACGTCATCGAAGGGCTCTCACCTGCGATTGCTATTGACCAAAAGTCCGCGAGTAAAAACCCGCGATCCACTGTTGGAACCATCACCGAGGTCTATGACTATTTGCGACTGCTCTATGCGCGCATTGGGGTGCAACATTGCCCGAACGATGGAACGAAATTGTCGCGTCAGACACCCCAGCAAATCGTTGACCGTGTTCTCCTGCTTGCAGAGGGAACCCGTTTCCAGATCTTGGCTCCGGTCGTCAAGGCCCGTAAAGGCGAGTACGACACCCTTCTCAATGAACTTGCCGGTCAAGGCTTTGTTCGCGCGAGGGTGGATGGGGAAGTCGTTGACATCGTTGAGTTCCTGAAAAGAGACGCCAAATTGGCGCGTTATGAGCAGCACACCATTGACATCGTCGTGGATCGACTTGTACGCAAAGACGGAATTGAGCGCCGACTCACGGACAGTCTGGAAACTGCATTGCGGCTTGCCGAAGGCGTGGCAATGATTGAAATTGTTGGTGACAAGTCCAGCGATGAAGAAAGCCTGACATTTAGTCAGCATCTTGCGTGTACTAAATGTGACACCTCATTTGACGAGCCAGCACCCCGAAACTTTTCTTTCAACTCACCCTTTGGGGCCTGCGTTACTTGTGACGGGTTGGGCACAACTTTTGAGGTTGATCCTGAACTCGTCATACCAGACTCTGATTTAGCGCTGAATGCTGGGGCGATTGCGCCCTGGCGAAGTGCCACGACTGGCTTTTTTCATCGGGTCCTTGAATCGGTGGCAGAAGATAACAAGATTGATCTCACGAGGCCTTGGAACAAACTGACAGCCAAGACTCAAAAACTGGTGTTGCATGGTCTGCCGGGAAATGTCACCGTGAAGTTCAAGAACCGGTATGGGCGAGCGCGGCAATTTAACACAACATTCGAAGGTGTTATTCCGTGGATCAAGCGTCGACATGAATCTGCAGAAAGTGATTGGACGCGCGAACAATACGAGGGCTACATGCGTTTAGTGCCGTGTTCGGCCTGTGAAGGTGCCCGACTGAAGCCGTCCACATTGGCGATCACGATCAATGATCGCAATATTTCTCAGGTGTGTGAGATGTCAATCGGGGAGTCTGCGAAATTTTTAGAAGGCTTGGTTCTCTCTGATCGCGACGCAATGATCGCTGCGCGTGTCGTTAAGGAAGTGAATGCGCGACTCGGCTTTCTGCTTAATGTGGGATTGGATTATCTCAGCCTGTCGCGAGCAGCCGGTACCTTGGCCGGTGGCGAAGCACAACGTATTCGTTTGGCTAGTCAAATCGGGTCTGGCCTTGTCGGGACCTTATATGTGCTTGATGAGCCATCAATCGGCTTGCACCAGCGCGATAACCGCCGTCTGATTGAAACATTGCACCGCTTGCGGGATTTGGGCAACACTGTTTTGGTTGTTGAGCATGATGAAGAAACCATTCGTGAAAGCGACTGGATCGTTGATATTGGGCCCGGTGCTGGAGAACATGGGGGAGAAGTTGTATACAGCGGCCCAGTGAAGGGAATTCTGAAAGTTAAAGAATCAATGACCGGGCAATACCTTGCTGGAAAGCGATCGATTCCTCTTCCTGCAAAAAGACGAACTCCCGGTTCGCAATGGCTAGAAATTGTGGGCGCACGGGAACACAATTTGCAGAATGTAACCGTGAAGATCCCATTGGGTTGCTTTGTTGCGGTGACCGGAGTGTCGGGTAGCGGTAAGAGCACTCTTGTGCGAGATATTTTGTTGCCAGTTTTGATGCAACACATCTACAAATCAAAAGATGCGCCGGGTAAACATAAAAAGATCAATGGTATTGAGCACCTAGACAAAGTCATTGATATGGATCAGTCTCCGATTGGGCGAACTCCACGGTCCAACCCTGCTACGTATACGGGAGTCTTTGACAACATTCGTAAACTCTTCGCGACGACTGCCGAGGCCAAGGTGCGTGGTTACATGCCTGGGCGGTTTTCTTTCAATGTGCAAGGTGGTCGATGTGAGGCGTGCTCTGGAGACGGCAATATTAAAATTGAAATGCACTTTTTGCCGGATGTTTATGTTCCCTGTGAAGTCTGCAAAGGTGCTCGATATAACAGAGACACTTTGGACATCACTTTCAAGGGTAAGAATATTGCCGATGTTTTAAATATGCCTGTAGCTGAAGCTGTTGACTTTTTCTCTAATCAACCAGTGATCGCTCGGCACATGCAGACATTGGTTGATGTTGGGTTGGGTTATGTCCGCTTAGGTCAGTCAGCGCCAACATTGTCGGGTGGCGAGGCGCAACGAGTGAAACTCGCTGCTGAACTAGCTAAGAGGAGTACCGGTCACACGATCTATTTACTCGATGAGCCGACCACTGGTTTACATTTTGAAGATGTCAGGCGATTGTTGACGGTATTATCGCGTTTGGTTGATCAGGGAAATACGGTTCTGGTGATTGAACACAGTTTGGATGTCATTAAGACAGCTGATTGGTTGATTGATCTTGGTCCTGAGGGTGGAAAAGGTGGAGGACTTATCGTTGCTGAGGGTTCCCCAGAAGTCGTCGCCAATACTCCTGGTAGTTATACGGGCTTTTATCTCAAACCGCTTATGGAACTTGGTTAGTCGGGTACACCCATGGTGATGCGACCACCTGCTGGTTCAATACCGGAATTACCGGGCTCGTACCAGTTTAAGGATGTCCATGGTCGAGTGATCTATGTCGGCAAAGCGTCTAATTTGCGGCAACGGGTCTCAAATTATTTCCAGGATCCTGCTCTGCTTCACCCACGCACAGCTCAGATGGTGGAGACCGCTGAGACAGTTGAGTGGGTGACAGTACGTAATGAAGTTGAAGCGTTGATACTCGAGTTCAGCCTGATAAAAGAACACCGACCGCGCTTCAATGTTCGTCTACGTGATGACAAGAGTTATCCCTTTTTAGCGGTGACAACCGATGAAGAGTGGCCTAGGGCGCTCGTGATGCGCGGGAGAACACGCAAAGGTACGCGTTATTTCGGTCCTTTCCCTCATGCGTATGCAATTCGCGACACGTTAGACCTTCTGTTGCGAACCTTTCCGATACGGACGTGTAGCCCAAGTAAATTCAATCAACACAATAAACTCGGCAGACCGTGCCTCTTATTTCATATTGAGAAATGCAGTGGACCTTGCGTTGGCGAAGTAAGTGAGCAGGAATACGCCAACTTGGTCAAGGATTTTTGCAACTTCCTTGATGGTGATACGGATGAAGTCGTTCAGCGACTTCAAGATGATATGTCACTGGCGTCAAAGAATCTCGAGTACGAGAAGGCAGCTCGATTGCGTGATCGATTGCAATCGGTTGCCAAGGCAATTGAAAAGCAGCAAATCGTCGGTGAACGCAATGAAGATATCGACCTGATCGGCATTGCTCAAGATGAACTTGAAGCTGCAGTTCAAGTTTTTTATGTTCGAAAAGGTCGAGTTGTGGGGCGGAAAGGTTTCGTCCTTGACAAAGTTGAGGATCTCTCCCAAGCAGGCCTCGTTGATCGGATCATTGAGGCGTTATATGGCGACGAACCTTTATTAGGCATCCCGAAGATGCTCTTGGTTCCTGAATTACCTGAATCAATGGCAACATACGAGGAATGGTTGACTTTTCAACGAGGAACAAAAGTCGAGATTCGAATCCCTCAGCGGGGCGACAAGCGTGAACTGCACGAACTTGTCACGCGCAATGCAATTGAAGAATTTCATCGTCATCGTATGAAACGCTCAAGTGACCACAATAGTCGGAGTCGCGCTTTGACTGAGTTGCAAGATTTGCTTGGTCTCGCTGAGGCACCGTTGCGCATCGAGTGTTACGACATGGCGCATTTGCAGGGCACTGATTATGTCGGCTCCATGGTTGTCCTTGAGGACGGACTTCCCAACAAGCGTGAATATCGTCGGTTTAAGGTGAAAGATGTTCCCGGTAACGATGATTACGCGGCTATGGAAGAGGTTCTGACCCGACGTTTCAAGGCTTACCTTGAAGAACGGGATCAAGTCAGTGACACTGAGGTACTAGCAACTGGAGAGCGCAAGCGTTCTAAGCGTTTTGCTTATCCGCCCCAATTACTTTTAGTGGATGGTGGTAAAGGGCAATTGGGCGTAGCGGAGAGGGTGTTGAAAAATCTTGGCCTTGAAAACGAGATTCCCGTTGCCTCATTAGCGAAACGTTTTGAAGAAGTATTTGTTCCTGGTCAAAGCCAAGCGGTACAAATTCCGCGAGGAAGTGAGGCGTTATTTATGTTGCAACGCATTCGCGATGAGGCCCACCGCTTTGCGAACTCGTTTCATCGTGAATTGCGAGATAAGCGAATGGTCTCGAGTGCACTTGATGGCATTGAAGGTTTAGGTGAGGCCCGCAAAAAGAAAATCACGCAAGCCTTTGGTGGAGTGAATGCTGTGAAGCAGGCTTCCTTAGAGGACTTGCGCTCCCAATCTTGGCTGCCAGAGGTAGTGGCGCAAGCCATCTTTGACAAGTTCCACTAATCAACAAAAGGAAGTATGTCTGTACGAAACCTCTCGTAAGCGTTCATTCGAGAGACGGGATCTCGTCCTAATGTGAAATCAGGAATGATGACCTCGTTGTAGCCAAGTTCTTTGAAGAGATTGAGCTGTTCAATGATGTGCGCATCAGAGCCGACGATTGTGCGATCGGCTGGTGCTGCAAGGCGGATCTTTTCAATCGTCTTTTCGTCCTCGGCAAGGAAAAACATCGCTTGAACTGATTTGTGAACGGTATCTGGATCCCGTCCAACGGAATCACAAGCAACCTGAAAGGTATCAATGACCCGACTTGCAGTTTCGACATGACCCCATGTGTTCCACTCATCGGCGTAGCGCGCCGATATTTTTTGCATTCGTGGTCCTCCTGTGCCAACCATGAGGGGCAAGGGGTTCTGCACTGTTGTTGGTTGACAAGGTGCATCAGTGATGGAGAAATGTTTTCCTGCGAATGATGTGCGAGGTTCGTTGAGAAGTGACTTGATGATTTGAATTGCTTCTTCAAAGCGATCCACGCGATCTTTGCCAGATAGAAGATCGATTCCGTAGGCGTGATGTTCGTTGACCTGCCAACCGGCACCTATTCCGAGAACGAGACGACCACTAGAAATCCGATCAATTGTCGCCGCCGTGTTTGCCAGGACTGCTGGATGGCGCACGGTTGTTGGGCTGACTAGTGAACCTATGCGCAAGGTCTTGGTGACTGCAGCAACGGCGGCAATGACGCTCCAGCATTCGTACACATTGCCGTCCAGAACTTCGCCCGCTTCTGAATTGGGCATGAAATGGTCGGCGTACCACAGGCAGTGCCATCCCTGGCGATCTCCGTACTCGGCCAAATTGCGAACTTCCTCCCAAGAACGCTCGGGAGATGGCCACAGGGAAAACTTCACAGATGATTTCAGTGATGTGCTCATGCTCTCAGGGTAGTGGGCTCGTAACCTTGGGATGTGAGTACTTCTGGAAATGACAATGATCTGTGGGAAGAGAATGCGCAGTGGTGGATTGATGGGTTCACTGAGGGGGCCGATGCTGAATATGAAGAACAGATTCTGCCGCTAGCTGCTCAAGAGTTGCAGGGTATGGGCAGAGTACTTGATGTCGGGTGCGGAGATGGACAGGTTTCGCGTCTTGCCGTCAAGATCGGCGCCTCATTCGTAGCGGGTATTGATCCGACATGGAATCAAGTTCGCGTTGCTGCTGAACGTGGCGGTGGAATCCATGTGAGTAAGGCCGGAGCAGAAGCCTTGCCATTTTTTGATCAGACATTTGACGCTGTTGTGGCTTGTTTAGTTTTTGAACATATTGGCGATGTCGATGCCGCAATCTCCGAGGTTGCGCGAGTTCTACGACCGAGAGGTCGGTTCTGCTTCTTTTTGAATCATCCGCTCCTACAGACCCCAGGGAGTGGTTGGATTGACGATCATGTGCTTGATCCTCCCGAGCAATATTGGCGGATCGGTGATTATCTGATTGAGCAAGAGTCACAAGAGGAAGTCGAAAAGGATATTTTCATCCCCTTCATCCATCGACCCCTGAGTCGCTACGTCAATGCCCTGATACAAAATGGACTCTATGTTCAGCGGATGCTTGAGCCCGCACCGCCACCGGGGTTTCTTGCACGAGCTGAGCACTATGAAAGCGCATCAACGATTCCTCGACTGTTGTACTTGCGGGCAGTGAAAATTGATGGCATCTAAGGCACAGATAAAAATTGGGGTGCAATTTCAGACCCATGGTGTTGACGCACCGAAGTTTGAAAAATCAGCGCGAGATGCAGTCGCGCTCGGTGTGGATTCTGTATTCCTGTGGGATCACCTCGTGCCGTTTACGGGTGAGGCGGATGAGACGGCATGGGATTCATGGGTGCTGATCGGGGCTTTGGCTAAAGAGTTACGCTCTACTTCAGTCACGCTTGGTGTGCTTGTCTCGCCTTTGACTTTTCGAAGTCCTGTAATTTTAGCCCGTTGCGCAGTAACCGCGGCCAGACTCGGCAACGGTGAATTTATTCTTGGTGTTGGCGCCGGCGGATTTATTCACGATGACGAATTGATGAATATGAAGATGCCGTTGAAAGAGCGGATGATTCATTTTGCGAATCAATTGGCTGTGCTGCGAAAAGAAATTGATATCCAAAATGAGCGCTTTTGCACTCAGGTGAAGATTTGGGTTGGCGGGGATGGAAAGAACGTGACCATTCCGGAGGCTGTGCGCCATGCCGATGGTTGGAGTGGATTTGGACCCCCTGCTCGGTTTGAAAGCCGTCGACAATTTGTGGATCAGTTCAGTTCACTGGCGGTGGACACAGATCATGAATTCGAAATCAGTGTCTTGTTAACTCGACAAGATGAGCCCATACGTATCGTTGATTTTGCTGAAGTCGGAGCACTTCATCTGATTAGAAGTTTGCGACCTAGTCTTGATGGCACATTTGACCTACAGCCAATTCAAGATTTATTGTCGCAACGATTGTGAAGAGTGAGTAGTTTGTTGGTGTGGCTGATATTTTAGTAATAACGGGTCTTTCCGGCGCTGGGCGGTCGACGACTGCTGCAGTCCTCGAAGACCTTGGCTGGTATGTCGTCGATAATTTACCGACTTCGTTAGTGGACACGATTGTCGAGTTGGCAGGTGCGCCTGGGTCGGGGATTGAACGCTTGGCTTTGGTTGCTGGTCGTCAGCATTTGGAGTTAATGCCCAAGGTGGCGGCTATGCGCGCCGCCGGTCATCAAGTTCGTGTGGTTTATCTTGACGCCACCACCGCTGAATTAGTGAAGCGTTATGAGTCGTCGCGTCGGCGCCACCCGATGGCAAATGATGGTGACGGTCTCTTGGAGGCCATTGAAAGTGAGAGGACGTTACTAGAGCCGATGAGAGGTGATTGCGACCTCATTATTGACACGAGTGATCTGAATGTGCATCAACTGAAATCCAAACTCATCGGGGCATTTGAGGTCTCGGTGAGCGATCGTCTACAAGTGGCCGTGGAATCCTTTGGCTTTAAGCACGGACTGCCGTTGGATGCCGATGTGGTCATGGATGTTCGGTTCCTGCCAAATCCACACTGGGATGAGAATCTTCGTCCCTTAAGTGGATTGGATCAAGCCGTCAAAGATGATGTCTTATCAAGACCGCAGGCGATCGAGTTTTTACGCAGCTTTCAGGCTTTATTGCAGAGCGTTTTGCCGCATTACGCCAGTGAGGGCAAGAGTTATCTGACGATCGCTGTGGGTTGTACCGGCGGTCGGCACCGTTCCGTGGTAATCGCTGAGGAAATCGCCCACGGTCTTCGGGCCTCGGGGCAACCGGTACGGGTCAGTCATCGCGATCTCGGTCGGTAATCCTTAGTTAACGACCTCTGGCGACTATGTTTTAGATGTCTGAAGTACCCACACATGAGATAAGGAACCGCCGTGACTGTGCGAGTTGGAATTAATGGATTTGGTCGAATTGGTCGGAACTTTTTTCGTGCCGTGCAAGCACAGGGAGCCGACATAGAAATTGTCGCTGTGAACGATTTGGGTTCGGTGGCCACCATGGCTCACTTGTTGAAATACGACTCGGTGATGCGTCAGCTACCCAATGTCATTAAAGCAACCAAATCGGGAATCAGTGTCGATGGCGTAGAGATTCAGGTTCTCAGTCAGCGTGACCCAAAAAATTTGCCGTGGGGTAATTTAGGAGTGGACGTTGTGATTGAAAGTACTGGATTTTTTACCAAGCGGGACGCCGCTGCGGCCCACCTTGAAGGTGGAGCACCTCTGGTGATTGTTTCTGCGCCGTGTGATCAGGCAGATGCCACATTTGTGTACGGCGTGAATCACAAAGACTTTGATTTCAATAAACATAAAGTGATCTCCAATGCCAGTTGCACGACTAACTGTTTCGTACCGATGGTCAAGGTGCTTGATGAGGCGTTTGGCGTCGAACAAGGTCTGATGCAAACGGTTCATGCCTACACAGGAGATCAATCATTAGTCGACGGGCCTCACAGTGATCTGCGTCGGGCACGCGGAGCGGCGATCAATATCGTGCCAACGGGTACAGGCGCAGCGCGGGCGACAAGTTTGGTTCTCGAAAGTATGAAAGGCAAGCTTGACGGAACTTCATTGCGTGTCCCAGTGCCAACGGGCTCAATCGTTGACTTCACGGCTAATTTAAAGAAGCCTGCCTCGGTAGCGGAAATAAATGCAGCGTTTAAGAAGGCTGCAGCATCGGGACCCCTGAAGGGAGTTCTTCGCTATACCGAAGACCCCATTGTCTCGAGTGACATTGTCGGTGATCCGCACAGCAGCATTTTCGACGCCGGACTCACGATGAGTCTCGGCAAGATGGTCAAAGTGCTCTCTTGGTATGACAATGAGTGGGGCTACAGCAATCGCTTAGTGCAAACCACCCTGTTCGCTGGTTCAAAGGTTTCCAAGCGCGCTCGTCGCTAGTTCAAACTATGAGCGGTGCTATTTCTACTTTAGAAGATTTGGGTGATGTGTCGGGCAAACGCGTCCTCGTGCGCACCGATTTCAATGTGCCCATGGAAACAAATGATGCAGGTGAGCGAACGATTACTGATGATTTTCGTATTCGCGCAGCATTGCCGACAATTGAATTGCTTACTGAACGCGGCGCCACTGTTGTGTGTTGCAGTCACCTTGGAAGACCTCAGGGACGTGTGGTTGAGAAATATTCAATGCATCCAGTCAAGGTTCGCTTGGCTGAGTTGGCGCCTGGTGTGGAGCTGTTGGAAAATCTCCGCTTCAATCCAGGGGAGGAAGCCAACAGCAGAGAGTTTGTAGATTCGCTGATTCTAAACATTGATATGTATGTTAATGACGCTTTCGGAGCAGCCCACCGAGCCCATGCTTCGATTGTCGGTCCACCGGCGACATTGCCATCGGCGATGGGTCGTTTGCTGCAGCGTGAGGTTGAGGTGCTTTTGGCCTTGCGCAATAAACCTAAGCACCCATTTATTGCGGTGCTTGGTGGATCTAAAATTTCCGACAAACTTGGTGTTGTTGAAGCACTGCTAGAGACAGTTGATTCGTTGATTATTGGCGGAGCGATGTGCTTTACATTTTTGGCTGCTCAGGGTTTCTCCATTGGTGATTCACTTTTTGAAGCGGATCAGGTGGACACGTGTCAACGACTTTTGTCACTCGGCAAGCCCATCCATTTGCCTGAGGACTTGGTGGGTCTTGATGCCGCAGGTAATTACGCCACTTACGGAAAACGATTACCGCCCGGTGCGAAAGGCTTTGATATTGGTCCCGGTTCGGCTGCCGCATTCTCAGATCTGATCATGGACGCACGAACTGTCTTTTGGAATGGGCCAATGGGAATGTTCGAAGACGAGCGATTTGCTGGTGGAACCCGTACCGTTGCTCAGGCGATGGCAGACACAAAGGCTTTTACTGTTGTCGGTGGGGGAGACTCTGCTGCGGCGTTGGCGCAATTCGGTCTTGACGACGCCGTCGATCATGTCTCTACAGGTGGAGGCGCATCGCTTGAATTACTTGAACTTGGCGACTTGCCTGGTCTCGCTGCTCTGAGGAAGGCACCTAATGCCAAATAATGTTCGTCGCCCACTGATTAGTGGTAACTGGAAAATGAATATGAATCACTATGAGGCGATTCATCTCGTTCAGAAACTTTCGTACCTTTTGTCAAAAGAGGATTTTGCTCGGGCGGACGTGACTCTGCATCCACCATTTACCGATATCAGAAGTATCCAGACTGTTTTGGAGAGCGACAAGTTAGCGATGCTGCTAGGTGCGCAAAATTGTCATACTGATGAAAAGGGTGCCTTCACTGGCGAGATCTCGCCGGCCTTTCTATCTAAGTTGGGTGTCAAGTACGTGATATGTGGTCACAGCGAGCGGCGTCAAATTTTCGCTGAGACCGATGAGTTTGTGTCTGCCAAAGTGGCAGCAGTTCTGAAATACGAGATGATTCCGATTCTTTGTGTGGGCGAAACAAAAGAGGAGCGCGAAGGGGGCACAACGCTTCAGCGTGTTGAGTCCCAAGTGCAGGCTTCTTTGAAGGGCCGCTCGGCTGAACAAGTTGCTTCGATGGTTATTGCTTACGAACCGATTTGGGCTATTGGCACCGGCCTGACCGCGTCAGCGGCTGACGCCCAGGAGGTGTGTGCCCATATACGCGCGGCCGTAATGGTCCAATGGGGACCGGCCGCTGCCGATGGGGTGCGCATTCAATATGGCGGCTCGGTGAAGGCTGGCAATATCGCCGAATTGATGAGTCAGCACGATATAGATGGAGTTCTCGTTGGCGGGGCGAGTATTGATCCCGATGAGTTCGCTCGGATTGTGCAATTTCACGCCGCCTAAAGCTTCTGCGTGACACGTTTGGTGCCTGTTGTTCTATGCTTTACGTGTGAGTGATGTGGGTTCTCAAGGGGTGGAGTCAGTGATGCAGGGCATTGACGTTTCTGATTCTTCTGGTTTGTCTCCATGGCGACTTGGAATGCGACGATTCAAAAAAGGGCGACTTGGGGTCGTTGCTTTTTATGTAGTGCTTTTTTACGTGTTGGTAGCGATTTTCGCACCGTTATTAGTTCGTTTATTGAACGTGGATCCCTACGCCTTGGATCGTCAAGCGATTAACGATTTCGGACTCCCAAAAGGTCCTTTGGGAAGCATGTCATGGAATCACCCCTTAGGAGTTGAACCTGGAACGGGTCGCGACATATTGGGTCGTTTGATTTATGGTGATCGTTTGTCGCTCATTATTGGAACGGTCGGAACAATT
Source organism: Actinomycetes bacterium (assembly GCA_037147055.1). Classification (GTDB taxonomy): domain Bacteria; phylum Actinomycetota; class Acidimicrobiia; order Acidimicrobiales; family Ilumatobacteraceae; genus Casp-actino8. Next base: position 9,693 of record JBAWVW010000007.1, on the reverse strand, counting down.
TTGAGCACGGCTGTAGGCGTTTTCTTGGGTATTGTCGCAGGGTTGCGCCGAGGTTGGGTTGATTCATTGATCAGTCGAATTGGGGACGTGGCTTTAGCGTTCCCGTCGCTTTTGCTCATTATCGCGCTCGCCAATCCGATGACACAACGACTCGAAAGTTGGGGGGTGCCGAGAGGAAACACCGCGAAGTTGACGTATATCCTTGCCATTTTGACCATTTTCGGTTGGGTGTATATGGCTCGCCTTGTACGGGGACAGGTCTTGTCGTTACGGGAACGAGATTTCGTCGAGGCGGCGCGCTCTTTCGGAGCGGGAACAAACCATTTGGTCTTTAAGCAACTATTGCCAAATTTGTGGCCCCAGATCATCATCTTTGTGGCGCTCAGCCTGCCAGGATACGTTGCGTTAGAAGCAACTTTGTCTTTCCTCGGAGTCGGTTTCCAGGCGCCGGCGGCCTCGTGGGGGATCATGCTCGGCGATTCGGTCCGCTATTACCGAGCCGATACCGCCTATCTTTTCATTCCGGGTGGCGCCTTGTTGCTCTTGGTTTTGGGGTTCAACCTTTTAGCGGACGGTTTACGAGACGCCTTTGACCCCCGTAGTGATCGTCAGCAACTCTAAAATTCAGCGAGTTAGGTTGACTTTGCTCAATTTTTCGCGCATCAGCCAAAAGGTATGGTAAATTTAAAGTTAATTAACAAGTTTCGTCAAAGGACGATGATGAGGGGGAAGTTATGAAACGTAATCGAATGATTGCCACCATCGCTACCGCTGGGCTTTTGTTCTCAGCTTGTGGTGGATCGGGTGACGGTGCCAAGAGTGGTGACGAAACTGGTGGGCGTTCGGCGACTGCGGACGGAATCAAGGATGGAGGAACGCTGTACGTTCTCACTTTCCAAGAGGGTGCGTCGAATCTCGACCCGCAACGCGTGTACACCGGTGCTGAGTTGGGTGCTTACGGCTCAACTTATGCTCGTACGCTCACGTCCTACGTGCCGGCTGCTGGAAAAGAAGGCGCTGGTGTCGTGCCTGACATGGCAACCGACCTTGGCACCGCCTCAGACGATTTAAAAACTTGGTCGTTCACATTGCGTGACGGAGTCACATGGGAAGACGGTTCAGCAGTTACCTGCGGCGACATCGCATATGGAATTTCACGAACCTTCGCTGCAGAAGTAACTGCCGGTGAAGGTCCTATGTACGCAACGACTTACTTGGACATTGCAGAAGGCGATTCAGACTTCGGAAGCGCTTACCCTGGTCCGTGGTTGGCCACCCCAGAACAGCAGGCACTCTTTGATGCCGCAGTTGTTTGTGATGGTACGACGATCACTTTCCATTTGAAAGTGCCAGTAGCCGACTTTGCTTACACGGTTTCCTTGCTGGCTTTTGGACCAGTTCCGAAAGCTCAAGACACTAAAGATCAATACGCTTTGAAGCCGTTCTCGAATGGTCCTTTCAAAATTGAGTCGTACGAAGCCGGTAAAGAAATGGTGATGGTACGTAACGAGAATTGGAATTCCGATTCAGATCCAGTTCGTAAGCCCCATGTTGACAAGATCGTTTGGCAATACGGTCTTGATGAAGCGGTTATTGACGAGCGCATGCTTGCCGACTCGGGCGACGACCAAAACGCCATCGTGTACGGCGGTATTCAACCTGAAAATCTGCAAACAGTTTTCGCTGATGACACCTTGAAGGATCGTCGCACGGACGGCTTCGATGGTTTCGTTTCGTACACCATGTTCAATAATGAAACCGTCAACTGTATTGAAGTGCGTCAAGCGATCTGGTTGGCATTGGACCGTGAGGCCCTGCGAACCGCTGCAGGCGGTCCATTCACTGGCGAGTTTGCGAAAAGCTTTGTTGCACCGCTTTTGGCGACAGACTACGAAGCAGCAAAATTGGTTGACGGACTCAATGAGGACGGAACTCCGAACGTAGAAGCAGCGACCGCAGCGTTAGAGAAGGCCAAGACTGCTTGCCCAGATCTCGTTGCTCGTGCGACGGGTGAGGGACTCCGTTTCGACCATCCCGATTCAGCCTCGTGGCAGAAGAACATTGCTATCTGGATTTCTTCGATCAAGGCGATCGGCGTCAATATTATTGACAACCCGATTGAGCCATCGAAGTACTACGCCACTATTAATGGAGATCGTGGAGACCTCATGCGTTCCGGTTGGGCCGCAGACTGGGCGAATGCTTCAACGGTTATCCCCGAACTATTCGGCAAAGGTGGCGGGTTCAACTACACCAACAACGAAAAGGATCCGAATTTCGAAGCTTTCAATACCAAGGTGAGTGCAGCTAAGTCAGAAACAGACCGCGCTAAGCAAGCCACACTGTGGAAGGAACTCAACCAGTCCATTATGGACAACGTTTGGGCGATTCCAGGATCGGCGACTAAGTCACAAAACTTGGTGGGCTCACATGTCCGTCTGGCGTACCAGTGGTTACCGTTTGGTTGGTACAACCTCGGTGAAATTGGCCTAGCTGGCTGATCTCTGAGTCAAGTTGGTGGTGGTTAGCAACGGCAGTTGTTGACCACCACCAATGAAACAGTTTCAAATATGTTTTATTTCGTCGCTCGTCGTTCTTTCTTTGCTGTCATTTTGTTGTTTGTGGTCAGTATTTTTACTTTTTGGATATTTTCGGCGCTTCCAGCCGATCCAGCCGCTTTAACTTGCGGAAAGAATTGCCGTCCCGAGGTCATTGAAGCCAATCGAGCCAGGCTTGGTTACGACAAGCCATTTATTGTTCAGTACGGCAGTTATATGAAAGGGATCTTCGCTGGACGTACTTACGGCGCAGATGAATCTGGTGTTCATTGTTCAGCCCCTTCGTTGGGTTATTCGTATGATCGACACGAATGCGTCTCAAGTCTTGTGGCAAAGACGCTTCCCGTTACGGTTTCAATTGCCTTTGGTGCATTCGTATTGTGGATGTTTTTCGGAATTTCACTTGGGACTTTGGCGGCGCTCCGCAGAGGGAAGTGGCCCGACCACTTCGCGACGGTTTTTAGTGTCGTTGGAATAAGTTTCCCATCATTTTTCTTAGGTCTGTTAAGCGTTCTATTTTTCGTCATTTGGACGAAAATATTGCCGTTCCCGCATTACGTTGGCATCAGTGAAAATCCAGCGAAATGGTTTATGGCACTGATTCTGCCCTGGTGCGTGTTAGCGGTTTTATCGGCATCGACCTACATCCGCCTCACACGTAACGGGATTCTTGAAGTGATGAATGAGGAATTCGTGCGCCTCGGAATAGCTAAGGGGTTGCCTCGAAAAACTCTGATTGTGAAGTACATTCTTCGAGCGGCCTTGACCCCGATCGCGACGATTGCCGGTATTGATTTCGCTTTCCTCTTAGGTGGGGCGATCGTGACGGAGAGTGTGTTCAATCTTCCCGGGCTCGGAAAGCTCACGATTGCTGCGGTCGTTAACTCTGATCTACCGATCTTGGTCGCCACGACATTGGTTTCAGCGGTTTTCATAGTCGTTGCGAATGCCTTCGTCGACATTATGTATGGGTTTCTTGATCCAAGGGTACGGTCGAAATGACTGAACCTTTGTTGTCCGTCCGAGATTTACACGTCAATTTCGGTACGAGTGAAGGCGATGTGCAAGCGGTACGCGGAGTATCTTTTGATATCGGTAAAGGAGAGACTTTGGCCATTGTTGGTGAAAGTGGGTCCGGTAAATCGGTAACGGCCAGCGCGATTATGCGGCTTAATTTCGGAGCGGATGTACGTGTTTCCGGATCTGCCCTGCTTGAAGGTCAAGACATTTTGGCAATGTCTGAAGAAGATGTTCGATTGAAGCGCGGTAGAGATATTGCGATGATCTTTCAGGACCCCCTGACAGCATTGAACCCGTTTTATACGGTGGGTCACCAGATTGCTGAGGCGTATGCCATTCATCACCCTGGTACTTCTAAAAAGGAACTACGAGATTTAGCTCTTGATTCGCTGACCAAGGTAGGAATTCCAGAGCCATTGAAGCGTGTCAATCAGTATCCTCATGAATTCTCAGGGGGTATGCGCCAACGGATCGTGATTGCGATGGCATTGATCAATCGCCCAAAACTTCTGATAGCCGATGAGCCAACAACTGCTCTTGATGTGACAGTTCAAGCACAGATCCTCGAATTGATCAGCGCTATGCAGGAAGAGCATGGATCGGCTGTCCTTTTGATCACACACGATTTGGGTGTAGTCGCTGAGGTGACGAAGCGAGTCCTTGTCATGTACGCGGGTCGTTTGGTGGAGGTCGCTTCAGTGGAGGACGTCTTTCATTCTCCCACGCACCCGTATACCCGTGGACTATTGAATTCGGTGAAGAGTTTAGATTCGGAGCGGCATAGCCATTTAGAACCGATTCCTGGCACTCCGCCCTCACTCATTGATCTTCCTTCTGGTTGCCCTTTCCATTCGCGGTGTCAATATGCGGCCTCGCTCAACGGGCAATGTTCTTCTGAAGTCCCAGAATTAAAGGCTGTTGGAAACAGTTTGTCGGCTTGTCATATGCCGACAGCAGAACTTTCGTCCCTATTGAGGTCCATGCAATGAACGACGAAATCATTCTCCAAGCTCAAGACCTTATAAAGCATTTCCCGACTGGGGCTTCACGACTGTTGCAGCGGCCGACCCAAGTTGTTCAGGCAGTTGATGGCGTTTCTTTTTCTCTTCGACGAGGTACGACCTTGGCAATCGTTGGCGAGTCGGGATGCGGCAAGTCAACGCTGGCGCGCCTACTGGCACGCCTGATCGAACCTACTTCGGGTTCGGTCATTCTCAATGGAACCAACATCACATCGGCTTCACCCAAACAGATGCTGAGAATGCGTCGGGATATTCAAGTGGTTTTCCAGGACCCGTATGCCTGTCTTAACCCACGCCATAGCATCGGTCAAAGTATCGGAACTCCCATACGAATTCAAAAGACAATGAATCGTTCTGATGAGAGGCATCGGGTCTTTGAGCTGATGGAGTTAGTAGGGCTGAGTCACGAGCATTACAACAGATTTCCGCACGAGTTTTCTGGCGGACAGCGGCAGCGTGCCGGTATCGCTCGAGCTTTGGCCTTGCAGCCAAAAGTCATCGTGGCAGATGAGCCAGTCTCAGCTCTCGACGTATCGATCCAAGCGCAGATTCTCAATCTTCTTGAAAAACTACAGACCGAACTTGAACTCTCGTATGTCTTCATCGCTCACGATCTCTCAGTGGTTCGCCACATTGCTGATGAGGTCGCTGTCATGTACCTCGGGAAGATTGTCGAAATTGGATCCCCAAAGGCCGTTTACGGTGCGCCAGCGCACCCGTACACCCAAGCCTTGATGTCTGCAGTTCCAGTTCCCAATCCCCAGGCTGCGGCCAATCGCAAGAGGATTATTTTGGTTGGAGATGTGCCGAGCCCCATTGATCCGCCTTCAGGTTGCCGATTCAGGACTCGATGTCCACGGGCACAGGATCTATGCGCCCTAGAGGAGCCGGCCCTCATTGATCGTGGTCACGGACATCCTGTGGCCTGCCATTTCCCCGACTGAGCCCACTAGACTGATCAACCGTGCGCGACATCGTGATGTACATAATGGTCTTTATCAACGTGGTCTCAATGATCGCAATGGTCGCTGGCATTCTGATGCATAGTGGCAAAGGCGGGGGACTTTCCGACATGTTCGGTGGAGGAAGTGGATCGGGTCTTGGTTCGGCGGCTGCTGAGGGAAACCTGAATCGGATTACTTTCGTCATTGCTCTCATCTGGATCATCTCGGTCTTGTCGCTCGGCTTTTTGTTGGTCAAGTAAGCCAACGGCGAGTGAGCTCAGTTGGGCTCGCAAGCTACAAACGGTAAAGTTTTGAATACCACGTCGAAGTGGCGAAATAGGCAGACGCGCTAGCTTGAGGGGCTAGTGATCGTAAGATCATGGGGGTTCAAGTCCCCCCTTCGACACCACATAGTATCGGTTACTGGTTAGAGGTCAAGGGCGTCAGATAGATGCTCGAGTAGTTCTGAGAAACTGCTCAATGCCGGAAATTGTGGAAATTCGGCAATCACATTATCTGGCGCGTGAAAGAGGAATCCTGCATCAGCGCAGGCCAACATGGCGGTGTCGTTATACGAATCTCCGGCTGCGGCGACTCGGTAATTCAGTGCTTTCAAGGCCGTGACGGCGTGCATTTTTTGATTGTCCATACGTAGTTCAAAATCAACGATGCGATCGTTGTCAACGATTAGTCGGTGACATAGAAGAGTAGGCATTCCTAATTGACGCATAAAGGGCAGACCAAATTGCTCGAAGGTATCGGACAAAATGATGACCTGGGTCTTTTCGCGGAGCGCATCTAAGAACTCTCTAGCGCCTAGTAACGGCTGAAGGGTGGAGATGACCTGTGCGATGGCACTCATCGTCAAATCGTGTTCCGCAAGAAGTGACAGTCGTTGGTGCATGAGTAAGTCGTAATCGGGTTCATCACGTGTGGTGCGACGCAACTCCTCGATCCCGGTCGCCTCAGCGACTGCAATCCAAATCTCAGGAACAAGAACGCCCTCAAGGTCCAAGGTGACCATTGTTTGATGTGCTTTCTTTGCGAGTGCCATTTCCTAATTATCTCAGACTCAGCGGCTAAGCGTGGGGTTCATTGGATGTCACAGACTCATCGCTTCCGCGATTTTGCGCTGGAACCACATCAAACCGATTTCGTGGCGTGGGCTCAGTGGTCCAGCCTCATAGACCCCACTATTGAGATTTCTCTGCACTGCCTCGCAAATCAATTGATCCTCGTCTAAGACAACATTTGACAAATCGACCATGCGGGCGATGCTCTCCGCAGAAGTATCGACGGAGAAATAATCATAAATGATCATTGTTCGGTCATAACCGAGAGGGATGATTCGCTCAACATTCATTCCATCGGCGTAAATGTTTAAAGCCAAATTTGGATAACGAAAGAGCCACGCTCCTCCAGATGCTGACCCTTGAGTCGTATCGCATGTGTGCAAACAGAAGCTCGGCTCTGGTATTGAGACCTGGTACGTAGACATATCCAAAGCCTTTGTCAGAGATGGATGGAGCAGAGGTACGTGATAGCCCTCAAGGTAATTATCGACGTACGTTTTCCAATTGCAAGCAATCTCGCGCTGTATGCGTTGGGCATAGGTGAAAGTTTCAATGGGATACTGGCTGATACGTTCGGGCAGTCCACCAAGAGATTCCAATAGTGGCGCGGCATGAGGGTCAAGGCAAACAAAAACAAAAGGTCCCCATGCTTCGACGGAAACCTTCTTCAGTTCAAAGTCCTCTGCGCATAATGGCTCCTCGTTGCCGAAATCCCGCGCTGACTTCAATGACCCATCCCACGCGAACGCCCAACCGTGATAACGGCACACTAGGTTTCCCAAAGTCCCGTTACCTGGCCAAGCGATAACACCAGCACGGTGGGGACATACGTTATGGAAGCCGATGATTTCCCCTTGCGGATTAACCGTCAACAGAAGGTTCCATCCTGCGAGTTCGGCGGCGTAATAGTCGCCAGGTTTGGTGAGTTCAGCGGTCGTGCAGAACATGACCCACTCACGCGACCAGACATTCTGGCGTTCTTGTTCGTAGCCAAAAGGATCTCGATAGTTTTCGGGTCGCAGGGCGATTTTCATAAATCCATATCCTTAGCGATAATGCTTTTCATGACCTCTGTCGTACCACCGTAGATGCTCGTGACACGAGCGTCAGCGTAGGCCCTGGCAATCGGATATTCAGTCATGTATCCATAACCTCCAAAAAGTTGTAGACACTTATCGGCAACGCGTTTCTGTAGCTCCGTGCACCAGTACTTCGCCTGCGCTGCTTGGGGTGCCGTCAGCGTTCCTTCATTGAGGGCCAGGATGCAGTGATCGACGAAAGCCTGAGCAACATCTACTTCTGTGCGCTGTTCAGCCAGGACAAATTTTGTGTTCTGGAACTGGGAAATTGATTTTCCGAAAGCTTTGCGTTCTTTGACATAGTCAACTGTCCAGCCAACACAAGCCCGTGCCACAGCTACACCGCTGATGGCGATGGATAGACGTTCTTGAGCGAGGTTAGAGGTCAAATAATGAAAAGCGCGTCCTTCCTCACCGATGAGATTCGCCACGGGAACATCAACATCGTTGAAGAAAAGTTCTGCTGTATCTTGACTGTGCATTCCGATCTTGTCGAGATTGCGACCGCGTTCAAAGCCTGCCATTGACCGTTCAACAACCATCAAAGACATACCAGCGTGTCTTTGAGATGGATCGGTTTTTGCGGCGACAATCACAAGATCAGAATTGATCCCATTGGTAATGAAAGTCTTGGATCCGTTGAGAATATAGCGGTCCCCGTCGCGACGAGCAGTAGTAGCAATCCCCGCCAAGTCACTTCCAGTTCCCGGCTCTGTCATAGCGATTGCGGTGATCAGTTCTCCGCTGGCAATCCCGGGTAACCAGCGGGCTTTTTGTTCATCGTTGCAGATATCAGTGAAATATGGAGTGGTGATGTCGTTATGTAATGTCAGACCCTGGCCTGCGCCACCTATTCCGGCGTACGCCAATTCCTCCGCAATGACAGAGTTGAAGCGAAAGTCTTGACTTCCGCCACCGCCGAATTCTTGTGGAATCGCCATCCCAATAAAGCCGTTGTCTCCAGCCTTCTTGTACAAAGATCGCGGCGCAATTCCCTCAGCTTCCCATTTCAGATAATCCGGAGTGATTTCTTGGGCGACGAAGCGACGAAAACTGTCGGCAAATGCCAGATGATCAACGTTGTATAAGGAGCGGTTCACATCTCCTATTCTGCCCCTAAGCCCAGCCTCCCGCATAGGCGACGAACTGACCAGTCGTAAATTGGCTACTGCCATCGAGGAAAACCATGCAGAATGCAGCGAATTCTCTCATTGTGCCTAAGCGCCTCATTGGTACTTGAGCCTCAATCTTGGCTCGAACTTCTGGGTCATTAGCCCCAGAGGCAGCAAGGAAGCCTGGGAAGTCCATGAAGTTCGTACCGACAGCATTGACTTGAACTCCCGTGCGGGCGATCTCATCGGCGACATTCTTGACGAGCATGGATGCCCCAGCGCGCGCCGCCGAATACAGAGGTGCACCAGGGGTTGGGCGGGCAGCGGAGGCACTCGTGATCACGAGGAGTTGGCCAGAGCCTTGAGAAATCAAGTTGGGTACTACTGCGCGCATGAAGTTATACGGTGCTTCAATACAGCCAACGAGGACTGAGCGGAGGTGTTCTAATTCAGAGTGCACAAAACGGCCAGTGACGATTTCGCCTGAGAACATCACTGCCGAGTCAATGCGACCGAATCGTGTCATGGCTGCCTCTACGAGTTTGTTCGAGGCTGTTGGATCTGCGAGGTCACGAACCCCGCTGACAACCTCGACGAGGGTCCCTGAAGCGGTGAGTTCGTCAACAAGATCAGGCTTAGCACCCCCTAAAACCAAGTTGAATCCACGTCCAGCCAACTGGCGAGCCAGTTCAGGACCTACATAAAAGTTGGCGTCTGCGATAACCGCCGTTGGTCGGGAAATTTGATTTGATTTTTCGGACATATGACGAGGGTAGGTAGTGTCAGGGCTATTGTCAATACTATGAAGGATTACGAAGGCTTCCAAGGGTCAATCGGGCGAACTTATAAGGATTCCATTCCTGACTGGCCGCAGCGTCCGCATCC
>JBAWVW010000006.1:0-51875 GCA_037147055.1 Actinomycetes bacterium | reverse complement strand
ATCGATCGGATGAGCGACCACTGCAAAGGATGCGTCTTTGACCGTAAGAAGCGAGTGGGCGAAGATGCCTGTCCTTTCACAGTGTTGTATTGGGATTTTTTCTTGCGCCATGCTGAGGTATTTGTAAAAAACCCACGTGTGGCTCGCCAGGTTCGCGCAGGACAACAACTCTCTGACAGCGACGAAGTGCGTGAGACGGCACGTGTCATTCTCGCAAGAGTTGATAGTGGCGACCTTTAAGCACAGCAACTGAGCGCCAAGGTACTAAGAACCCTTGCGAAATCACCTATTGTTTGGTGTGTTAGAGCGTTTTCTCAGAGCGGAGCGATCTTGAAAAAAGTTGAGCGTGAATTCATTCGGCGGGCAGTTGAAGCATCAGACCTGGCGGCCCTGCGAGTCGCGGTTTATCAGGCTTGTGGTGACGAAGAATTGGCTAGTTTCGCAGCGGTCAATCAGTTGGGCGCCAACGAGAAGGAGGAACTGAAAGAACGTCTAGTACATCTGATCGACAGCAGTCTTGATTCGTTCGCCTTGCGTAAGCCACCCGACGAAGAGATCAAGCGGCTGATGGCGATGGCACTTGGGGCAGAGCCGAGTGCCGCAGAGTTCGAGTTGCACCGCGAAGTGATCGCCTTTGAGGAGCTTCCTTTTTTTGCTTTTTGGCCAGAAGGGGAGCATCAAATTCCTGCAGATTTTCATGTGGCCATTATTGGTTGTGGATTTAATGGCATCGCTACTGCCGTCCAACTCAGTCACCTTGGAATCGCCTACACGATTTATGAACGGCGTCATGAGATTGGTGGCACATGGAGTATTAATAAGTACCCCGATGTCCGAGTTGACACACTCAGTGCCGCATATGAATTCTGTTTTGAACGCAATTATCCGTGGAAAGAATATTTTGCGCGTGGCGCAGATGTCCGTTCGTATCTCGAATTTATTGCCGAGAAGTACGGCGTCACTCCCAACATACGTTTTGAGCACGATCTCAAAGAAGCGCGCTTTGATGAAGAACGTTCGCGTTGGGAATTGTCCTTTACTGGTCCCGACGGTGACGTCGTACATTCTGAGGTCAATGCCATCGTGAGTGCGGCTGGCCTTTTTGCTAATCCTAAGAACCCAGACCTACCGGGAGCCGAAGATTTCAAGGGTCTCATCATCCACCCCACACAATGGCCTACGGACCTTGATCTCAGAGGCAAAAATGTGGCGATCCTCGGCAACGGTTCAACGGGAGTTCAGTTGCTGGCGCCGGTAGCGGAAATAGCCGATCGAATTTATATGTATCAGCGCACTCCTCAATGGATTAGTCCGCGAGATAAATATGGCAAAGAGGTTGAGTCAGAGATTCATTGGCTCACCAGCAATATGCCGGGGTATTGGAATTGGTGTCGCTACACATCAATCATGCACTTATTTAACTTTCACAAGGATTATTTGATAGTCGATGCAGAGTGGCAAAAGCAGGGTGGGCAGATCACCAAACAAAGCGATACGGTACGTCAGTTTTTGATTAATTACATCACGGATCAAGTGGGAGGGCGTCAAGATCTGATTGACAAATTGACACCAGACTATGCGCCGATGGTGCGCCGCCCAGTCGTTGACAACGGATGGTATAAGGCTTTAGCGCGAGAGAATGCAGAACTTATTACGTACGAAATTGTGCGCGTCACTGAAAACGGAATTGAAACCAGCGATGGGGAGTTCCGTGAAGTTGACATCATCATCACTGCCACAGGATTTGAAATTGTCAAATACCTGTGGCCCGCTGAATACATTGGTCGGGGTGGCGTGAATTTGCATGAGCGCTGGGCGGCGCAAGACCCGCGCGCCTATGTCGGCATGATGGTGCCTGATTTTCCTAATTTGTTCATGTTGTATGGACCCAATTCGCAACCTATTTCTGGCGGAGTTGCACTGCCGGCCTGGTACCAGATGTGGGCGAGTTTTGTCGCTCAATGTCTGATGACGATGATCCAAGAAGATGTCGGCACCGTGGAGGTGACGCAGGAGGCTTTTACAAAATATAACGAGGCCTTAGATGAGAAGGCGGCAGGCCTTTTAATGTTGACTGATACCAGTTCGGCTAAGAATTATTACCTTAGTGAGTCTGGACGTATGCAAGTTAATGCGCCATGGGAAACAGCCGACTATTACAATATGGTTCGCCAACCTAATCGCGACGAAGTTTTTTTCGCCTAGGTCTCATTCGGAGAAGGAACATACATGTCTACATCTGCACCACAGCGATTGATCGACAATATGCGCAATGTGCGTTATGGCGAAGTTCTAGCAGTCTTCGCCCGAGATAATAAACTTGAAGCCGAGGTCTATGGCACGCAGATGATCAATGACTGCCCAGACGAACTTTGGCAGACACTTGACCCCGCAGTGATAGCTAGTGAGATGGGTGCTTTAGCCGTAAAGTTGAATGGCCCGCGCTATTGGGTGCTTGATGGTCTAGGTACCAAAGTTGCCTTTGTGGAACCCGTGATACGTGACTTCAACGGTTTAATGATGCGCCGTATCGCCACGGTTGATTTGGGTGATAAGCCAGCCACAATTCCGTACGAAGAACGTTATGTCAATCGTGGGGCAGTCTTTTTCTTCGACGCAGGCTCTGTCGTCTACGAGTTAATCAATCCGCACGGCAAGACGTATGTGATGCAGGCGTATTGCGTCGGCATTGACCCCTCATTGAATTTGGACAATTTGAGTGACCTGACTGCTCGGCTCAACCTGCCGCCTAGTTGGTCGTTTCGGAACCGCATCTTGGACGCTGAGTTGGTAGTAGATACCACCGATCATGCGGCAACCGTGGTGCAAGACGAATTTGAAAATACCTATACCTTGCCGTATTGATGGTTTAAGGAATGAGCAGCACGCGGCCGAATGCCTGTCGACTCTCGATGTAGCGGTGCGCTTCGGACGCTTGCGAAAGGGGAAACTTTTTGTCGAGGACGACGGAAAGTTTTTGATCAGCAATTCGTTGTAGAAGTGATCCGATGAGCGGATGAGTTCGTTGCGGGTTGAAAGCCATTTCAATGCCGAGAAACACGCCGGTAATCGAAGCATTTTTCTGCATGATTGGCCACACTTCAGGCGGAGTCACTTCTCGTCCGGCTCGTCCGACCCAACTGATTCGGCCTCGGTAAGCAAGAGCAGCGATACTGCCCTCAAGGGTGCGACCTCCAACCGAATCAACCACTAAGTTCGCCCCACGTCCATTGGTGAATGCCATGACCTCTTTTGCAGCATCATTTTTTGTGTAGTTGATTCCGTGATCGAGTCCGTAATCCTTCAAGCGTAGAAGGCGGTCATCGCTTGATGAGGTGGCAATAACAATTGCTCCCGCAGCCTTGGCTAACTGAATAGCGGCAATACCCACTCCGCTGGCACCCGCTTGAATCAAGACTGTTTCACCAGCGATGAGATGACCAAACTCGAATAAGCAATCGTCAGCGGTTCCGAATTCAATCGGCACGCCTGCAGCGAGTTCGATATCCAAGCCTTCGGGGATGGCCCATGCGGATGAAGCGGGCACGCTAATAACTTCGGCATGTGATCCAAAGCCCATTGTGGCTACCACTGCTTGTCCAGCGACGAATGAACTCACACCCTCACCGACCTGGCGAATGATTCCAGCGGCCTGATAGCCGACGATGTGTGGAGTCGTTGCCAGCACTCCGCCATGGCGGTGGAGTGTGTCGCCACCTTGAATGGCGATGGCTTTGACATCGATGAGTAACCCTCCTGGACGCAATGCGGGTTCAGGGAACTCTTCGTAGCGCAAAACCTCTGGGCCACCTACTTGATAAAAAACGGCTGCTTTCATATCGGCAACCTTATTACACAATGGACTTGGTCGATTCTGGCAGAGTGCGTGAGATGTGGCATGTGGGAAATAAAGAAGCCCCGCTGCTTGCGCAACGGGGCTTCAAATAATTGAACTAAGACTCAGAAGTAATTACTTCTTTTTAGGAGCGGCCTTCTTTTTTGGGGCTGCTTTCTTAGGGGCTGCCTTGCGAGCAACTACCTTTTTAGCGACTGCCTTCTTGGCTGGAGCTGCTTTTTTAGGGGCTGCCTTCTTGGCTGGGGCTTTCTTGGCTACAGCTTTTTTTGCAACTGCTTTCTTGGCTGGAGCAGCCTTAGCGGCGGCTGCCGCAACTGCACCAGCTTTGTTCAACTTAGGGGCAGGAGATACGCCAAGTGCGATGTCCTTAAAGCCTTTGAGGGCCGTGATTTTGGCGACAGTCTTCGCTGCGATCTTGATAGTCGCACCCGTTGCAGGGTTGCGACCCATGCGTGCGGGACGCTTGATCTTGGCGAATTTGGCAAAGCCCGAGATGTTTACGATTTCGCCCTTGGCCACTGTGGCCAAGATGACGTTGATCGTTCCCTCTACGAGGTTTGTTGCCGTTTTCTTGTCGGCACCGGTGTGGTCTGATACTGCTTGGATTAGCTCTCGTTTCTTCATGAATCCAAACATATTTCATGAAATGCTGCGAATGGGGGATTTCCGTTGGTTTTTTTGAATTTATTTCCACTGTCCTCCAACCGTGCTGAGCGCCGGTTTCTCTCCCTGACAGCGAATGCGGGTGCTTTCACTAGTGTGAACTCAGAGTCAAGCTTGGGAAATAAGTCGGGGGGGCAACGATGACGATTCCGCATCAGTTCACGAGGGAAGCGGTCGCGCAAGCCAGCGTGGAAGCTTTTCGACCTTACGAAGATTTTCTCAAATCGGGTGAGCCGTATGTTTCGATTTATATAAACAACCAGTGGTTAACTCCTCCAAAGGCTGACGAAGAACTGCAATGGGGCCAGGGTTGTTATTACGACACAACGGTTGCCCGCAAGCATGACTACTGGAAAGATATTGATCTTCCACAGCCGACAAAAGACATCAGAGTGATGCGGCAAAATCTTTTTGAGTGGGGCTACTGCTTAATTGAAGACGGCATGTCGCAAGAGCAGTGTCAGCGGATGCGGGCGCGTATCGAAGAACAAGCAGCGGCAGAACGTGCTTTAGGAATTGCTTATCTGGTGCAGTCTCAACAACATGTATGGTCACTTGTCAATAAAGGTGCGGACTTTGTGAAGTGCCTTGAGCACGATCCGCAAGGAGTTCAAGCAGGCCCAATCATTGAGTGTTTATTGGATGAAACACTTGGTTCTGGATGGAATCACTTTAGTTTCTTATCAAATATTTCATATCCGAATTGTCATCCACAGGCCATGCACCAAGATCAAACATTCATTGCCCCGTACAACCCGCGTGAGGCGCCAGTGCTCGTAAACACGATGTATGTGTTGGAAGACGTTAATGAAGTCAACGGTGGAACATTATTGATTCCTGGCTCACATAAACCCAACGGCAGTGGTGGACCGTATGCGTTGTATGGTGCAATGCCCCGCCCAATAAATCTTGAGGCTAAGGCTGGCACGATCTTGATGTTCGATGGACGCGTGTTGCATGGTGGAGCAGTGAATCATTCGGACAAGTTTCGCTACGTGATTACCAACTCATGCGTGAAGAATTTTATTCGTCAGCAAGAAAATTTCTTGTTGACGGTGAGCCCTGAAGTATTAGCTAACGCAAGTGACAAGTTGCTCTGGCGTCTCGGATTTCAGTCGCAAATTACGGCTAATTTGGTTGAGGGATATGGCTACCAAGGGACGGGGAAAATGGGCGACTCGAATGGCTCAGTGGCCCACGTTCGCCGCGAGATGGACGCTGGGAATTACCAACATGTGGGGGCCCTAACGATGGACGATGTGACAAAGATTTCAGCCGACTATTTCGCTCTGGCACGTATCCAGCGTCAAAACGAGACATTTCGCACGCCCGAACACATCCGCAAAATGATGGACATGACGCTGTGATCTAGTTGTGCTCGTAGCCTGAGTAGTCGTGATTGTGATCGACGCTCAGGGACTCAAGGCATCGCGTCCCAATCGACCTTTGTTCGCCGATGTCTCACTGACCGTCAGCGATGGGGACCGTATCGGTGTGGTCGGTCTCAATGGATGTGGAAAGAGCACTTTGCTGCGCATGATCAGCGGAGATCTTGAACCGGAAGCAGGTGTGGTTCGTCGTGGGCGCAATGCGCGGGTCGGCATCCTTGGGCAGACCCCAGTTCTGCCTGTGGGAACTGTTCGTGAGGCTGTCGGTGGTACGTGGCAGGGTGAAGCGATGTTGGATCGCCTTGGTATGAGCGGTTTGATTGAGAGCCAAACCGATCAACTATCTGGTGGCCAGAAGAAGCGAGTGGCCTTAGCGGCGCTCTTGATTGGTGAGTGGGAAGCCCTCATTCTTGATGAGCCAACTAACCATCTTGATTTAGATGCCATTGCCTATCTCGAAGAATGGCTCGCTCATTACAACGGGGGGTTGTTACTTGTCACTCATGATCGTCACGTATTAGATCGAGTGACAACCAAGGTTCTTGAGATTGATCGTGGCAAGGCATATCTCCATGTCCCGGTTGGGTGGCACGCTGGATCGGGTTATGCGGCGTATCTTTCAGGGCGCAGTGAACGAGAGGAACAAGCGGCCACTGCTGAACAGGTACGCAAGAACTTGGCAAAGACTGAATTGGCGTGGTTGCGCCGTGGAGCACCGGCGCGTACTACCAAGGCAAAATCTCGCGTGGCCTCAGCGACTGCTCTGGTGAACACCAAAGCTGAAGCCCCAGCGCGTCAAGGTGAATTGGGTTTAGGCAGAGACCTTGGATCGAAAAGACTTGGTTCAAAAGGAATTGAATTACACGGTGTGGGTTTTAGTTGGCCTAATGGTCAGCGAGTCTTGGCACCCTTTGAGCACATGCTTGAGCCGGGTGACCGTTTGGGGATTGTTGGGCCAAATGGCGCGGGTAAGAGCACTTTGCTGGATCTCATTTCGCAACGACTCACGCCCACCGAGGGAACGATTGATATCGGGCGCACAGTCAAGATTGGGTACTACGACCAATTGGGTCGAGAACTAGATGTCACTCAGAGAGTGCGCGATGCGGTAGCGGGGGATAAGGGTTCTCCGTCTCTTGAAGACATTAATTTGATGAAGCGGTTTTGGTTTGATGGTGATTCCCAATTCGCTGAAATCTCAACTTTGTCGGGAGGTGAGCGCCGTCGTTTGCAATTGTTGTTAACTCTGATTGAACAGCCCAATGTTTTATTGTTGGATGAACCGACAAACGATCTTGATCTCGACACCTTGCGAGCGATGGAGGATTTCCTCGATGACTGGCCCGGCATTGTTCTCGTGGTGAGTCACGATCGAGCCTTTTTGGATCGCACGGTTGAAGAAGTCTTGGCTCTTGATGGTCAAGGTGGAGCATCGCTGGTACGCGGTGGGGTTGCGGGATGGCTTAAACAGCGAATTGAACGCGGGTCGAAGCCTTCGCAGGGGACCAAGAGTGTGAGCAGCGGCAAAGTTGAAAACGCAGGCGCCACATCGGTCATTCCTGTGCCAGCCAAGTCGGGCTCAATGAAAAGCCCAAGTACTTTAAAGCGCTTAGTTGGGCAAGCAGAAAAAGCCCTCGCTCGGGCCATCACCGAGCGGGATATGCGTAGTGCCGAGCTTGTCACTGAGGCCTCAAGTTCATCGGCCAGCCATGACGTGCTAGCAAAAATTGGTAGTCAACTAGCAATAGCGCAAACAAAAGTTGATGCTGCGGAGGACTCCTGGCTCTCGTTGGCTGCCGAGGCCGAAAGTCGTGGTATTGATATGTCATGAGCAATTCCACATCGCCCCTCGGATATCGCTTCCCTGGTGGCAGATACACGATTGCTCATTGGGAAAACTGGCTACTCACTGATTGCACAACGGCGCAAGCGCTGCCCGAGAATCTTGCTCATCCGGTGTCCTTGTTCCATGTCCCGATTCTTGGCGCAGGCACGAGCATCGCAGAGTTGTTCGAAATTTGTGGTGCTGAGGGGCCAGGGTCGGTGGGCCTCGACGGTTACGACTGGGAGTACATGCATCCTTTGCGAGTAGGCGTTGAGTACCGCATGGAGGGTGGGATTGTGCGTTGGGAAAATCTTGTGGATGAACGCGATCAGCCCTATGACTCCATGAGTTTTTCTATTGAGATGTTTGATGGTTCAGAATTGGTTGCGCGGATAACTAACACTTGGCGATTTCGCCGAAAAAAAGTAGTGAGCGCATGAGTCGTATCATCAATGTTGGCGATCAATTACCTGAGTTTGTCGTCCCGAGCGTTGACCCAGCGCGCATGAAAACAATGGCTGCTATTTTGCGCGATCCGTATCGCGTGCATTGGGATCGTGAAGCCACGCGCGAGATGGGTCTTGATGGGCGGGTCATTAATCAAGGACCACTCAACCTCAGTTACATCGTCAATATGTTGCACGCCTTCGCAGGTCCGACGTCAATTCGACGACTCACGGTGTCCTTCGCTCGACCTGTATTTGACGGTGACTTGGTGGTCGCTGGTGGTGAGGTGACTGACGTTCAAGATTCAGTGTTGGTCTGCCGGGTCTGGCTCAAGCGTGGAGATGAGGTAGTCGTGTCGGGCACTGCGGTTGTCGATGTCGCTGCGCTGGCTAGCGTTTCATCATGAACTGGTCGTCAATGGAGTCAGCGGTCGCAGCGATGCGCCCGATTGATACTTTGGCGATTCCTCTCGGACCAGGAGCGCCAGGTGCTTTTCTGCATTCCCTAGGCAACGACACTGAACCCGAACATTTCACCGACCTCAAAGTTTTCAGCGCGTTGCTGCCAGACCTGTATGCCATCTTTGCGCGCCCAGGAGTGCATTTGAAAAGCGGATTTTTTGGACCCGCAGAAAGATTCCTTCGTGATACTGGAGCCGATGTGGATTTTGTGCCCGCAGACTTTCGTCGTTTTGAACCTACTTTGGCCCATCTTAAGCCGAGGGTGCTGGCACTAGCGGCATCAATGCCCGTGGATGGACGAGTCTCGTTGTCATTGCATGCTGGTGCATTCACAAAGGAAATCAGCAGTGTGATCAATGATTCCGATCGAGTATTGATTGTTGAGTGCAGCCCGAACTTCCCACACACTTTTGGGGCTGGGACCTACGAACATTCAATTGGTATTGAAGATATTGATTTCTTGCTTTTGTCTGATCGTGTGGCACTGAATCTCGCCGATGTGCCAGCGAGCGAAGCAGAAAACCGCATTGCTGAGATCGCCATGACCTACATACATGATGGTTGCACCCTACAAACCGGCATCGGTGGAATTCCGACTCAGGTGGCCACGAAATTAGCTGCTGGAAGTGGAGGTGACTACGGGATTCACAGTGAGATGTTTACGACAGGCCTGATGCGGCTGCACCTCGCGGGAAAAGTGACAAATCGCAAGGGGAATGAGTTTGATGGTTTTTCGGTGACCACATTCGCTGCTGGCGAACCTGACCTCTATACATGGTTGCACGAAAATCACGACGTCCGTTTTCTGCCCGTGGGTATCGTCAACTCACCTGAAGTGATATCTCGCAATCGAAATATGGTGTCCATTAACGGTGCTATGGCTATTGATCTTTCTGGTCAAGTCATTGCCGACTCCATTAATGGCAGGCAGTTCTCGGGTATTGGCGGTCACGAAGACTTCGTATCGGGTCCAGGTTTGTCAACTCATGGGCGGAGTTTGCTGTGTGTGCCGTCTACCTCAATTGTCAATGGAGCAGTGATCTCACGCATATTGGGACGCATGCCAGAGGGAAGTGTTGTGACAACCCCGCGTCATCAGGTGGATGTCGTGATTACCGAATACGGTGCTGCGGAAATCGCTGGGCTATCCATCGCCGAACGGGCGCATGCATTAGCGGCCATTAGCCATCCTGATTTTCGTCAACAATTATTGTCAACCGCCGATGTCTGGCCGAGCGATTAAAAATGTTTTCGCGCGAGTCTGCTGCGCGTCTGATTGAGGTTGTGCTTTAGTTGCGTCGCAGTATGACGAGAGGAATGGTTCGACCAACAGCATCGGCGGTCACTTGATATTCGTCGTATGACGGCCAAAGTTGGCACATCAAAGCCCACAACCGCGAGCGCGGTGACGAGGGATCGTGAGCATCCGTCACAATTGCCGTGGCCCAATATTTGTCGGCTCCGACTTGAACCCACACTTGCGGGTTCTGCATAAGGTTTTCGTACCACAGCGGATGTTTTGGCGCGCCACCATTGGAAGCGATCAAGATGACATCGTCGCCTTCTGAACCATAAAATAAAGCACTGCGATTCCATGCGCCAGTTTTACGACCTTGAGTAGTGAGCAACATTGACATCACGCCCTTGTAGTTGTGACCATCAGCACCGTCGGTTGCGACATAAGTGTTGATGTGTTTGCGAACCCAGTCCGTTGGACTGTCAATGATCGGCGTTGGCGGAGTGGCATTTTGGGTGATGGTCTTGCTCATAGACCACAGCGTAACCTCACTATTTACGAGGGCATCTGACTTCTATTTTGGAGATAATTCTTTGATCCAAGTGGGAAGGCGTTGGGGGCGCCCTTGAGCATTAATGTAGGCATGCTGGGTCTGGGCCGTGGAGATGATGGTGTCGTTAGCGGTGATCAAATAGTTGATGGTAAAGGTGGCTCCTGTGGTGGCCGCCAAAATTAAATGAACGGTGAGAAGATCGTCAAATTTGAGGGGTTGGCGATATTTGACGTTCGCCTCAAGTACCGCCGAATCACCCAGGCTTTCTCGTGAATCGGCATATGAATGACCTATGGAGCGCAGATATTCCACCCGAGTTTCCTCGAGATAGGGCAGATACCTGCTGTGATGCACAATTCCCATGGCGTCGGTTTCAGAAAATCGAACCCGAATGTGATGGCTGAAGGCGTATTCGCTCGGTGATAACGAAGGTTCAGGGGTAGATCGCATGTGGCGAGAGTATCGCCAAATCTCCCCCGAGGGCAGATGGCTGGGAGCCAGAACATCATCGTTCTGAAAGAACTTTGTCCAAACCCGCTTTTGAGGGCGTAGGGTAGTAAGTCTTCGGGCACAGTGTCCGATTGAAGAGAGAAATGAGTACCACCGTGGCTCTAGGCACAGTGAAGTTTTTTAATGCAGAAAAAGGTTATGGATTCATCTCCCGTGAAGACGGTCCTGATGTGTTCGTGCACTTCTCACAGATCCAGTCTTCTGGCTTCAAAACCCTCCAAGAGGGTCAGAAGGTAGAATTCGACGTCGGTCCCGGACGCAAGGGCGATGAAGCCCGCGATGTCCGCGCCGTTGACTGATCATCTACTGATCAGTTTCTGATTGCATCTGTTGCCAGCCGCCAGGCGGCGGCTTGCAACAATCCCAGTCCCCCCTTGTATGAGTGGTGATCAAGCGCGGGCAAACTGATGCGAGTTCAAAGGGACGATTGAGAGATATCAGCGATAGTCGCCGAGAGTACGCGCACGAGATCGTGAACGTTCATTTCGATATCAAGTCCGCGTTTTCCAGCCGAAACGAAGATGGTGTCGTAAAGCAGTGCTGTCTCGTCAATAACCGTCGGTAATTTTTTTCGTTGGGCGAATGGGCTAATACCTCCCACGACATAACCCGTCATTCTTTCGGCTGCGCTTGGATCGAGCATCTCGGCCCTCTTGGCATCGAGAGCGCTGGCCATCGCCTTGAGCGAAAGTAAACCCGACACAGGCGCGATGCCCACGCCGTGGGTACTCGGGCCCCCATACATGGTGACCAACAGAGTCTTGAAGACGCGTTCTTCCTCCACTCCCAAAGCCATGGCAGCGGCCTTGCCATAGCCATGTTCTCCGGGAGCGACTTCATGATCAAAGGAGATGACCTGAAAGGACACGCCCGCGTTTTCCAACAAAAGGATGGCCGGAGTGCCCCCTTTGGGAGCAAAGTCAGGTTTTGTCACACTGTTCGTCTTTTCCGTTGTGAGAAGTGAGGAGGCGTTTACTCTCCGCAGGTAGAGTACCGAAAGCCCGAAATTGGGGTTGAGAATTTCAATATGAGGCGAGTCAGTATTTTATGAGCGCACAGCACCCAGATCTTGACGATGAGCAGGCCTACATCGATCACGCTTACGAGTGTTTAGCGCGCAGTCGCGAGGATGCCTTGAAAATGAGGAATCTCACTGAAGCTGGCACAGGTGGGACTTTCCAAAACCGTTTTGAACGTAACGCCATTGATGATGCCCTGGTCAAGCGACTGACTGAGCTCGACCTAGGCGATGCCGCTTTAGTATTCGGTCGCATTGATCGTTTTGAAAATCAGGAACTTGAAAGTTTCCATATTGGTCGATTGGCTGTTTCTGATGACCAACATCAACCCGTGGTCGTTGACTGGCGGGCACCGATAGCGGAGCCTTTTTACCGTGCCACTGGTCGACAGCCCATGAACTTGGCCCGTCGTCGGCATTTCATAGTTGAGTCGAACAAATTGCAGGGGATTGAAGACGAACTATTCGGCGACGGACATCTTGGAATCGGACATGACGATGGGCTTGATGGTTCGGGTTCGGTGACACAAGCCGAAACTGGGCTGCGGGGATACAGCACTTTGTTGGCCTCCATTGAACGAGGGCGCTCGGGGCAACTCGGAGACATCGTGGCCACAATTCAGGCTGAGCAGGATGAGATAATTCGTTCTCCACAAAGTGGAGTACTCGTTGTTCAAGGTGGGCCAGGTACTGGCAAAACTGTTGTGGCACTGCACCGCGCTGCGTACTTGTTGTATACGAATCGTTTTCCTCTTGAGGATCAAGGCGTTTTAGTGATCGGTCCGAACCGAGTATTTTTGCGTTACATCGAACGGGTTTTACCCTCGCTCGGTGAGGCTGGTATTGAACAGGTGATCTTGCAGGACCTCGTGAGAGACGTGACCTGGGTGACGATGTCCAACGGAATGCCTGATTCGCACGAGACGGCCCGTGTTAAAGGTGACGAGAGAATGTCGGAAGTCATTGAGAGGGCTGTGCGCGATCGTCAGCGTCCGTTACGTGAGGATTTGGTACTGCCATATCGCAGTGGATACGTGCGTTTGCGGGCTGAAGAGACCGAACGCGTCATCAAAAACGCTCGCCGGCGCTTTCGCCGCCATAACTCGGGTCGTAAGTGGGTTGAGAATGAAATTTGGGGGGCCCTTGCCGCCACTTGGCGCGATGGTAGTACCTCAACTTCGGAAGTGCGTGAGGCTCTGCGGCGGGATCCCGATATTCGTTTGGCCTTTGAACGAATGTGGCCCGTGCTCACGCCCGCACAGTTGTTGCATGATCTTTTTGGCTCACGAGCATTGTTGAAATTGGCGGGTCAAAAATATCTTCAACCTCAAGAGGTTGGATTGTTGTATCGAGAGCGTTCCGAAGAATTGTCTGAGGTTCGCTGGACTTCGGCGGACGCAGCTTTACTCGACGAAGCGCGAGTCCATCTCGGACCAGTTCCTGACAAGAGTGGTCAGATTGACGAACTCGATGAAATACCGACATATGGACACATTGTGATTGACGAAGTACAAGACCTCACGCCCATGCAGTTTGCAATGGTGACGCGCCGTTCGTTGTCAGGTTCGATGACCGTGGTTGGAGATCTGGCGCAAGCCACAGGAGCACATGCTCCGAAAACTTGGGAAGATGTTCTTGACCATTTGCCAGACTTGAAGCCGAGTCGAATCATTGGTTTATCAGTCGGCTATCGAATCCCTGGGCAGATCATGGAGTTAGCAAATCGCGTCATGGAAGCAGCCAACCCTGGACTTCGCGCTCCGCGAGCGGTGCGTGAGGGTATCGCTGGTCCGACAATTGCCGCGGTTCCCGAGCCTTCGTTACTGATCGGGGAGGTCATTATTCGTACGCGTGAAATGGTCGAGTTGGTCAACGGCGGCAACGTGGCGGTGGTGGTTCCAGATCGTATGGCCGATGAGGTATCGCGCAGATTTAACGATGCAGCATTGATTCATGGACGGGCTTCTACTACTGCACTTGATCAGAGCGTCACCATAGTTCCGGTCAGCGTGGTGAAGGGTCTTGAACTCGATGGCGTCGTCGTCGTTGAACCAGCGGACATCGTTGACGCTGAACTGCAGGGGATGCGTTCTTTGTATGTGGCATTGACTCGCGCAACGCAACGCTTAACTGTTGTTCACGCTCGGGCATTGCCAGATGCGATGTTGTAGTCCGAGGCGCTACTTGTTGAGAAAATAACTGACGACTACACCCGCAAATTTCGCCGCCTTATCGGCATCGGCTGGGTGATTAGCGGTGACGGCGAGCGTCGAGAGATCAACCATTCGGCCAAGTGACTCAGCAGTGCTGGGATCTGCGAGAATTAAATCCGTTTCAATTGCAGACCAGAGGGTGTTGATGAGGTTCAGTTGCTCAGTTTTGCCTGATTTAGTTTTGCCACTTTTGTTCGGACCAATATAGGACGATAGGCCAGTCATGGTTGTGACGAGTTGTGGCAGTAATTCATTGAGAGTGCCAGTAGGTGTGGGTGCTGGCACAGTCTGGACGGGCGTCACAGGGTTCGTGATCGTGCTGTCAAACGTCGTCGCGCCGCATGAGGCCAAGAGGGCGAGGCTCGCTGTGAAATAAATAATGAAAGAACGTTTCATCACAATCTGTTCAGGATGTCACGAGAATGCGGGCAGAAGCAAATGCGCTGACACCGATGACGCGTCCTTCTATTTCTACGGAGATTGACCCGTCATTTTGCAGCGATGCAATGTGACCTCGACGACCAGGGAGCATTGATGAGTCCTGCAGGAAATCCAATAACCCAGGCGTGAATTCAAGTTCCTCGGGAATGCGTGAGACGGTAAAATCTGACCCAGATTGCAATTGAGATAATGGCACGGCGTGGGGATCAACATAACTTGATCCAGGAATGGGGTTTCCATGGGGGCAAGTTGTGGGGCCACCTAGGACACGGTCCATGGCTACTTCAACTTCGTTACTCATGACATGTTCCCATTTACCTGCTTCTTGATGGGCGTTTGCCCAACTCAGTCCTAAAATATCCGTCAGGAAACGTTCAGCCAAACGATGCCGGCGCACAACTTGTTGGGCTAGTTCTTGTCCTTCACTTGTCAAGGTGATGTGCGAGCCATCGGTTATCACGAGGCCCGCTTTATTCATTTTTTCAATCATCTGTGATACCGAAGCACGGCTAACTTGGAGGCGTTCACCTATACGCGCCTGAATGACCTCAAGGTCATCCTCATGAAGTTCAAAAATGCACTCGCAGTATTCTTCAAAGGCTGGATGGTGCTCTGCCGAACTGAACATGTCGTCAGACTACCCTCGAAATTGGTGGGGTCTCGGACGGGGCTAAGAAGTAAATCCACGCGCAAAGCCCAGGTGTTATGTGAATACGTTCACTCGAAGATGACACCTTGAGCAAGGGGGAGTTCGTCGGAATAGTTGATGGTTTGCGTTTGACGACGCATGTAGGCCCGCCACGCATCACTTCCGCTCTCGCGTCCACCGCCAGTTTCCTTCTCACCGCCGAAAGCCCCACCGATTTCTGCTCCTGATGGCCCAATATTGACATTGGCTATTCCACAATCGCTGCCACTCGCACTGGTAAACCTCTCGGCCTCGCGCATGTCGGTCGTAAAGATACTTGAGGCGAGTCCTTGGGGGACATCGTTATGCATTGAAATGGCCTGATCAAAAGTTGAGTAACTCATAACATATAAGATTGGAGCAAATGTTTCGGTGGCCACGATAGGAGTCTGTTGGGTCATGCGAATGAGTGCAGGTCGAACATAGGCGGCTTGTGGAGCATCAGGTGCTGCGTGCCTCTGTGAACCAGCGATAATTTCACCGCCTTGTTGAGTGGCTTGAGCAACCGCACTTTGCATTGAGTCAAGCGCAGCGACATTGATCAGTGGACCCACCAGAGTGTCTGTGCTGAGAGGATTTCCAACGCGCAAATTGTTGTAGGCCTTGGCAACTCGTTCGCAGACTTCATCAACACGTGATTCATGTACGAGCAATCGACGTAATGTCGTGCATCGTTGTCCTGCGGTGCCGGCAGCGGAAAAAGTGATTCCTCTTACCGCTAAATCGAGATCTGCAGATGGGGCAATGATTGCCGCATTATTACCGCCCAGTTCCAGAATTAATTTACCGAAACGACTCGCTACAACCGGAGCGACGGAGCGTCCCATGCGTGTCGAGCCGGTAGCACTTAGTAACGCGATGCGCCGATCGGCGGCTAATTCTGCGCCCACACCTGCACCTCCGAAGACGACTTGGCAAATCTCAATCGGTGCGCCAGCGGCGATTGCAGCTCGCCGCACGAGTGCTGTTGTTGCGAGAGCCGTCAACGGTGTGAGATCGGAGGGTTTCCAAATAATAGGGTCGCCACAAACTATTGCTAAGGCTGCATTCCAAGCCCACACCGCAACCGGGAAGTTGAAGGCGCTGATGACACCCACAGGTCCAAGGGGTTGCCACGTTTCGGTGAGGCGATGTTGGGGTCGTTCAGAAGCGATCGTGAGCCCGTGAAGCTGTCGTGAAAGACCAACTGCAAAGTCGCAGATATCAATCATCTCTTGTACTTCGCCGAGGGCTTCTGATTGGATTTTGCCGACTTCAATTTGTACAAGGTCGGCGAGGTCATCCTTGTGTCGGCGCAGTTCTATCCCGAGATGACGGATAACTTCACCGCGGACGGGTGCTGGGACGCTTCGCCACAACTGAAAAATCTCGCTGGCAATGGTCACCGTTTGATCGACGGTGGCCTCAGTCAGTTCGTTAGAAACAGTGCCAAGTATCTCTCCATTTATGGGAGACCGAACACATATCGATGTCTGACCCGCTGGATTGATTGTCGCTGAGGACCCGATGGCCCGCAATGCATCTTGGGCTCGTTGGCGAAGTTCGCTGGTCGAGTTTGTGATAATGGTTTGGCTAGTCACATAGACAGTCTTGCCGAAATAGTTGCGACCTTGATACTTCAATCAGTAACAAATGATGGAACAAAGATCTTTGATGCAGGTGAGCCTGCGGCAATGGCATCAGCGGCCATGATGATCGCCGCACCGGTATAGGCCGTTCGCTCTCCAGCAGGGAAGTGTTCGCCAGATGGGTAAACAATTCCTGTCATATAGGAGCCATCATCGGTGCGGTGGGCGCGGGTCCAATACAACAAATCGGTGGCCGTACTGAGATCGCCGACAGCTGTGTGGGCTAGGGAACATTCCGCAGTTTCAGCGGCGGTGACCCACGGTTCGTCGCTCACGCAACGAATTCCACGACCGTCCATAGCGAAAGTATTCCAAAGGTCCGCGAGGCGTGATTTAGCCTGCTCTCCTTCAAGGGCATTCGTCAGCACTGGGTAGTACCAGTCCATCGCCCAACGAGTCTTGGGTTCAAAGGCATCGGGCCGACGTGAAATGACACTCCGCAATGTGTCGGCAGCAGCAACCCAATGTGGTCGGGGTTCATTGATTAATTCTGCCAAATTGATCGCGCATGTGAGAGCGTGCCAGATGCTTGACGAGCCAGTGAGAAGGGCGTAGTCCCACGGACTGGCGTGCTCTTCTTTAGCCCACAAAATTGTGCCATCAGGACGTCGCATTGATAAGACCCATTCAATGGCGCGTTCAACCGTTGGCCACAAATGATCAACGAATCCACGGTCCCATGTGCATAGCCAGTGATGCCAAACTCCTGAGGCGATATATGCGCAGACATTGGTGTCAAGTTTTGGTTCTTCAACAATGCCACCTGGAAGGTAATAATTGAACCACCAGCCGTCAGCATGTTGAATATCGACGAGCCATTCGTAAGCCCGTTCAGCATTGCGGTGAAGGCCAGCGATATCCAAGGCGATTGCAGTTTCAACATGGTTCCATGGGTCGCAGTGCCCATCTTTGAACCACGGGATCATGCCATTATCGAGTTGCAGCGATGCAATCGATTCGGCTGTTTGAACAACCTCATCGGCGCTGAGAACACCTTCAATATGGGGGATCAGGCTCATGCGGGTACTGGCATCTTCTTGGCGTAGATGATGAGACTTTTGCCCATCAGTGGAGAGAGAGTTCGTTCAGCGACTTTAATTGAACGTGGCTGTTTGGTGATGTCCCACTCAAGAAACTGCTTGTAACGATTGACGAGTCTGCTGTCTTCGCGGCGCGGACCGACTGCACACTTGAGCCACCAATATGGGGAGTGGAGGGCATGTGCGTGATGTGAGCTAGTGATGACAAGTCCCGCCGAACGAAGTTTTGCCTCAAGTTCGGTCTGTGAATAGATGCGTACGTGCCCACCCACAGATTTGGGGGCGTGGTACTCATCGCTCAACATCCAGTTGATTTTTTCTGGCCACCACGATGGCACGGTGCAGGCCAAAGTGCCACCTGGTCGAAGCACGCGTGCTAACTCTGCGATAGCGCTGACATCTTGTTGGATGTGTTCGAGTACCTCCGAAGTCACAACACGGTCAAACATATTGTCGGCAAATGGAAGATTGGTTGCGTCACCACGTAGCACTCCGATGTAACGATCACCGGGAAT
This sequence comes from Actinomycetes bacterium, assembly GCA_037147055.1. Classification (GTDB taxonomy): domain Bacteria; phylum Actinomycetota; class Acidimicrobiia; order Acidimicrobiales; family Ilumatobacteraceae; genus Casp-actino8. Next base: position 33,392 of record JBAWVW010000006.1, on the reverse strand, counting down.
TTCGTCAGCTTCAATCATCGCTCCGAAAGTTGCTCGGGTCATGCGTACCTCGTCATCTGCATAGTCAAGAGCAACGATGCGACCACCTAATCGGGCGATCTCAAAAGCATGGCGACCAAAACCGGCACCTGCGTCAAGAACAAGGTCGCCGGGGGTCAGTCCGAGACGATTAAAGCGGATCGTCAGCATCGCTATTTCACGCGACCATTTCTGCGAAGTTTTTCCTGGTTCGTCGGCATTGCTAAAACTTGGCGATATTGCTCAACAGTTTGTTCAGCGCATTTGCGCCACGTCCAACGTTCAACAACGCGATTGCGACCGTTGAGTCCGACACGAGCACGAAGTTCGGGGTCGTCAAGCCCACGGCGGATGGTGGCTGCCAATCCATCGGCATCGCCAGCCTTGCAACCCAAAACTGTGTCGCCGTCAATGCCAGTTACTTCGGGGAGCGCTCCGCCATCAGTTGCAACAAGACAAATGCCGGTACACATAGCTTCAATCGCAGGAAGACTGAATCCCTCATAGAGCGAGGGAACGACAGCAAGTTCGGCTTGAGCGTAGAGTTCTACGATGCGTTCATCGGTGACGTCGGAGACGAATTGAATATGGGGAGCGAGACCGAGTTTGTCAATGAGATCCATGCTTTTTCCCGGCTTAGGTTTGCCGATGATGGTCAACGTGACATCACGTTCAGTGCGCAATTTTGCTACTGCTTCAAGGAGGTATGACAGCCCCTTGAGCGCCACATCGGCCGAGGCGGTGGTGATCAGCCTTCCTGCGATGCGCTCCACTGTGGGTAGAGGCTTAAATAGATCGGGGTCCACGCCAACTGGCACAAGACGCATGCGGTCATAAGAAACACCCATGTCTGCGTGAATATCTTTGATGCTATTTTCGCTAACGACCACGATGCGCGGCATGCGGCTTGCCACACGGCCTTGCATTTTGACGAAGGAATAAAAACGCGAAACACCAAACTTTTTATACCAATTTGGCGCGTGCTCCATCTCGAGAGCGCGATCACGAGTAATGGGATGATGCAGAGTAACGATCGTGGGAATGAGTTTTTCTAAACCGAGGATTCCATAGCCCAAGCATTGGTTGTCGTGTACGAGATCAAATTCGCCAGCGCGTTGGCTCAGATGGCGCCTCACCCGAGCGCTAAATGCCGCTGGTTCGGCAAATGTGCCTGTGAGGAACAAACCAAGTTCAAGGAAATCCTCGCGTGTTTTTAGTTCCCAGATTGCGGGAAAACGGAACGGGTAATGGTCATTGATCAAGTCCAGGCTTGGCAACTTGGTGAGTGCGATGCGCGGATCAAGGACTGGATAAGGCTGTCCGCCGAACACCTCAACCGAGTGACCGAGGTCTACGAGAGCCTTGGTGAGATGGCGGGTGTAAACGCCTTGACCACCGACATGGGGTTTGCCCCGATAGGTGAGGTAGGCGACCTTTAAAGGCCCGTGGGGGTCATGGGCACTAGGCATGGCTTTCAATGCTACCGTCCGGTCACTTAGTGACTCCCTGTGACGCTGTGACCTGCACTTATGGCAGTTGTTGAAAGACCCGCCTGTCTAAAAGTTGAGGACTTGTTATAGGTGATGCGAGATGGTCGGTTAGGGGTGCTGACGAGGAATAGTGAACCGGTGCTGGGCTCTGACTGCCTGACAAATGAGGCATGTTCCCAGATGTCGCAGGATTCGCTTGCGGATCTGAACATCCAAGCGACCAGACCAGCGAAACAGGATCTCGGCTAGATCTGTACACGTACTGCGCCCCGCCTTGGCCACGCAGTACGCGTCAAGGCACTTTTCGAGTTGGTCGCGCATTCGGTGGACTAACGAGGGGCATTGGTCGGGCAAAACATCCAGGGCGCCCGCTAGGTCGTCGCCCTCGAGTCCTTCGTCGATGATGAGACTCAATATCAGCCGATCGCGTTTTCCTAGACCGTCAGCGGCAGATCGAATGAGTTCTCTGAGATCTTCATAAGTCGTCAATGCACCCTCGGAACGTGGATCAAGAACACTCGGTTGATCGCTGGGTGAATCAGATTGGAAATCAGTGACAACCAAGAGCCGACTTTTGCCATTATGTCGGTATACCTCTCGGAGAAGGATTTGTTGGAGCCACTGGGGGAGGCGTTCGCGATCGTTCAGATTCTGCATTTTTCTTGATGCGATAAAAAATACTTTTTGCAGGATGTCATCGCACGCATGCTTGTCCCGGAGTTTCAGTCGCGCCATTTTTCGAAGAAATGGAGAATGCCTATTGTAGATTTTAGTGAAAGCTTTGTGGTCACCCGCTAGATAGGCCGCAATGAAGTAGGCATCGGTGGTGGCGTCCATCAAACGTGACGCACCCCAGAGCGAGATTGCTATCTTCCGCTATGCATCATTGAGTACTCGCTAACTGCTGACGTTGTCGCCCGTGCACGACGTCAATGCAAAACCATCGGCGAAATGTTTCTCCGGCGATGAGAACAGATGGTGAATCGTTGATTGCATTCGGTGCTCCCGATTGTGGTTCAACACAGGTCGCATGCTCGGGTTTGTCAAATACCACCCAGTGGGAGCAGTCACTCGTCAACATCAGTTGCTGATTGTTGACGGTGACTGTCAAGTCACCTTGAGGCATGACGAAGCAATCGTCCACAACCGACTGCGGCGGTTCTACCTGTTGAGCGGTGGTAATGCCTTGAGGATCGCGCTGCAGCATAGATCCAAAGTGGAGCGATGAACTTTGGGGTTTTACGAACCACGGATGCCACCCCACTTGAACCGGCATGGTCTCCTGCGCCGTGACGGCTAAACCAAAATGGATGTGATTATCTGTGACTCTGATGTGATGTTGCACACTCCCGTTGAACGGCCAATGGAGGCCGAAATGAGTTTCTACAGTGATTGATGAAGATGTTTGCTGACGGATATCCCAGGTTTGGTTAAAGACCGTGCCGTGAATCGCATGGGGGTGGTCGTTGAGTCGTAGTTGATGAGTTTCGTTATTGAAGTGAAGTTGTCCATGGCGTAGGCGGCCAGCAAAAGGAACCATTGGGTAGCAACCCCAAGAGAGAGGATCATCATCGTTTTGTTTGGTCACTAAGATTTGCTGACCATTGATGACAAGAGAGCCGAGTCGCGATCCAAACTCGGGAAATACTTGGGTGATGATGTCGTGATTAGGTGATGTCAACGTAATCACGACATCAGTTTCGCAGTAAAGCGAGTGAATTGTCAGGGATGCCCATTTTTGTGACACGATCAGAACATGAGAGCGTTGATTCAAAGAGTGCAGGAAGCTTCGGTTGACTCAACCGTTGAGAATGTGACATCGCGTGTCGGGCAGATTTCGCAAGGTCTGCTCGTGCTCGTGGGAGTAACGCATTCAGATACCCCTGCAACGGCATTGAAACTTGCTGACAAGATTTGGAATCTGCGGATCATGAATGATGCTGACGGAGTGATGAATCTTTCAGTGGCCGACACAACTAAAAACATTTTGCTGGTCAGTCAATTTACTTTGTATGGCGACGCGAGTGGCGGTCGCCGACCAAGTTGGATTGCAGCGGCTAAGCCAGAGGTTGCTGAGCCACTATTCACTCAGCTCGCCCGGGAACTTGGGCTTTTAGGGGCGAACGTGCAAACAGGACGTTTTCGCACTGACATGCTGGTTTCGTTGGTTAATGACGGACCAGTCACCGTGATGATCGAAATGTAGAACGGCTGATTATTCCAAAGAGAAAAACCAAGGCCACAAGAATCACCCACGGCTTGTCGCCTAGCGTGACATAAATAGTCCGACCAGTGCGGATGTCTACATCAGTGCTGATGACTGCCTGCTCACTGATGGATGTTCGTTGATGGACTGTGCCTGATGGATCAACGAATGCGCTGAATCCGGTAGGGGAAACCTGTACGACCCAGCGTCCGGTCTCCATGGCTCGTAAGCGCGAAGAAGCAATTTGTTGAGATTGTAAAACCGTCCAGGTATAACTTGAGCCATTGGTCGGGTTGATAATTAGTCCCGAACCCTCCTTGATTCCTTCACGGGCTCGCCCACCAAAGAAAACCTCCCATGAAATCACGACTGAAATCCGCTCATTGCCCGACGCTGTCGGGACATCAAGATAGGCAGGTCCAGCACCAGCGAGTGCATCGCGCGGGACTTGATTGACGGGTGCGCCGAGGCTGGCGAGAAAGGATCTCATGGGCATGTATTCACCGAATGGCACGCGCCGTACCTTGTCGTATCGATCAACAACGTGACCATCGGGAGTTACGATCACTTGGGCATTGGTGAAATGTTGCTGATTGACATCTTCGGTGATGCCGACGGAGAAGGCTGAGTTCAAACGCAAGGCTTGGGCGGTGACTTCTTGAAGTTCGGCACTACTTTCAAAGTCCAAGACATCAATGACATTCTCCGGCCAAACGACTAGATCAATGGGATTTTCCGCATCAGGTTTAATCAAGCGAGAGGCGCGAAGATGACGCTCGACGACCTGACGGGGATCTGAGTTGATGGCCCGAGTTCCCTGTGGCCCGCCACCTTGAACAGCAACCACATGTAGTGATCTTCCAGTACTCGAGCCATTGGGGGCGACATACCCAGCAACCAAAAGGATGAGACAGATCGCCTTGAGTATTGTGCGATGACTATTACCAATCTGAATATCACTAGGTCGGCGTGCCAGCAACGCGCCAATCTGCCATGTCAGCCATGACAATAAAATCACTCCACCAACGGCAGCGGTGCGGTGCAATGGTCCACTCACTTGCGAAATGCCCAAAGTCGCCAGTGGCACCCCGCCGAAAGGAAAGCACATCCGACCAACTTCAATCAGAATATGTGTCGCTGGAGACAAGAATACGAATGACCTATTATTAGAACCGCGTACGACAACAACTGATGCCAGACCGTGAAGTGAGGCATACATCAGAACGGCAACGATGTATCCAGGTGTCGTTAAAAACCACATCCATGACAAGGCAGGGAGAAACCAGCCAATGCCGAAAATGAATCCAGTAGTGAAGCGCTGGCGAGCGCTACTTGCAAGAATTTCCTGTGACGTAAAAAGTGCAATACCGATAAAAGCCAATGGCCAAAAGCCCCAAGGGGGCATGGAAGCAGCGACGAGCAAGCCCGACACGAGATTGCCGATCAGACGTCTGCGTTGAAAACGATGCTGTTTCAGAGCAGTTCCTTGCGCGCGTAATCAGCCAAGATAACGATCCGTTGCCTTGTTGAGCCCACTGGGTGACATGCAAAAAGGGTCAGTGTCGCTGCGTTATCTTGAGCGATGATCCACGTGGCTGAAGCGTCAACGATCTCTGTTCGATTCACCTTGTAAACAAAGGTGCCTTCATCTGTGGTCAAGTAGATCTCTTGGCCTGGTTCGAGAAGATCAAGGTGGCGAAATGGTTTGCGCTTGCTAACGCGATGACCTGCGAGAACTACATTGCCCACGTGACCAGGTAGTGCGGTGCCTGGCCAGTAGCCGACACCTTTGTCAAGTGTGGGCATGGAGACACCGCGATAGATGGTTTGACGCAGCATTAGAGATGGGATTGTCAATTCGCCAATGACGATCTCTGGTTCAATCAGTCCCTTGGCTAACTGAGCCTCAGGGACTGGCAGTAATTCATTGGGTGCCAAGGTTGGCGGTCCAGCGTAGATAGTTGTAGGGGGTGCAGGGATGCTTGTTGGAACTGTGACTCCTGTGGGATTTTTTTCGAGTGTGGTGACGGGAGAAGTACTCGTGCTCGCGCAACCAGTCAAGAAAAGGAACGCAGACACCAGACCCGTCAGGCTGAGAAAAGCAAAGGGACGCCGATACACCGTCTTAGTCTCTCAGATGAGCGAGGAACTCCAAGACATTGGTTGCACTGTCCTCACCTTGCGCCACGCACGCAGGAATGCCGATGCCGCGCATACTGGCACCAGCGATGACGATCCCAGGCGAACTGTGGGCGAGTGAACGCTCAATTTTTTCTACATAGGCAAGGTGACCGGGACGGTATTGCGGAAATGCATCTGGCCATCGCGTCACGCGTGAAATATCAGCAGTGACAGAAGTTTGGGTATGGCGACTGACCTCATCAATCACTTGAGTGACGAGACGTTCATCATCCCACTCGTGGATGAGATCGTGGGTTGTGGCTCCATCGCGACCGAGAGAAACGCGTAAAATCATTGAGCCATCATTGGGTTGCCAGTGCGCCCACTTATTGGATCCAAAGGAAACAGCCGTGACTCGTTCTTGGTCGGGTTTAGCAACCAAATATCCGCTCAATCCACGAAAGGCGGCAATTTCTGTTTCCTGTGTCTTCACAGTCACCATCACAACCGAGGCATGATCTGTCATCGCTAAGTTTGCAGAAATCTGCTCGTCGAGTTCACTAAGCATCGCTGCAGAGGCGCGCGCAGGAGACGTAATGATGATTGAGTCAGCCTCTATTTCTTGATTCGTTTGGCTATCAGTAACAATCAGGTACGCCTTGTGGCGACGACTTATCTTTTCAACCTTGGTGTGGGTTGCAATAGTTCCACCCATCACTTGGATGGCGTGCTGCAAAGCACGCGTCAGCATTGATAAGCCGCCGCGAGGTGTTTCAAAGACTGGCGTTTTTACTGTGGGCATTGATTTCCTGCGTTGACGCGCCGTGATCAAGGCACTTCTTCCCACTGCCAGGTCAGCCAACTGGGGCACCATTGCCAAACTGAAGTTTTGAGTATCGGCCGCATAAATACTGCCGACCAAAGGATCAACGAGGAACTTTTGCACTTCCTTGCCAAATCGCTGGCGGATAAAAGTGCCGACACAATCGTCATGAGATCCACTTGAAGGCAGGATCGGCTCCATGGCAGCACGAATTTTTCCACGCCATGAAATGAGACCGCTTTTTGATAGCGAGTTGATCCCTGTGGGCACTCCCAACATCAAACCCTCTGGTATGTGATGCAGTTTTTGACGTAGCACTGCAGCATGACCGGACGTTGGATTCGTCATTTCTTCGCCCAGTCCTAATTCACGGGACAATGCCATTGCTTGCGGAACACGCATCAGGTAGGCATCAGCACCCTCGTCAAGTTCTGTGAAACCGGCGAAAGCTGAGGAGCGAATTTTTCCTCCGACTTCACCGTCAGACTCAATCACCGTGACGGCCACAGGAGTGCCATGGTAGTCAGAGGCGGTTGTGATTTTGAGGAGTCGATAAGCTGCCGTCAGTCCTGTGATCCCGGCGCCGATTACCACGACATGTTGCGCGTCAGCGGGAAGACTCACAGAATTTTCACTTCAGAGCGATCACACGGTGAGCGAGAGCGTTCATGATGGTGCGATCATCGTTGACGCATGTAGTGCGAGCGAAAGCTAAACCTTTGGACTTGGCATGCTGACTCGCTTCAATGTCAAGGTCAAAAAGAATCTCGAGATGATCAGCAACAAAGCCACAGGCGCAGACTAAAACGCCACCAGCTGCTTCACTCGCAGCGAGGTCGTCAATGACATTCAAGATGTCAGGTCCGATCCACGGCTCAGGTGTGCGACCGGCTGACTGCCAGGCGATTGACCACGACGACCACGAAGCAAGTCCCGCCTCGGTGGCGACCGCCTCAGCGGTGGCACGAAGTTCGTCGGGGTAAGGGTCTCCTCCATCAATGATTCGTTGTGGTAGCGAGTGGGCTGTGAAGAGAACTTTGGTATTAGCCGGCATTGTTGCCAAACGTTCGCGCACATCTTGAGCAAGAAATGAAATAAATGCTGGTTCGCGAGCCCAACTATCTATTCCACTGACTGTGATGCCGTGAGGCTCAGCGGCGGCGCGCGTGCGGTCCATGTATTGGCCAATGGAATACGACGAATAATGCGGGGCCAAGACAAGACCAATGATCTGGCTAAAGCCCCGTGTTGCTAAATCGTTGACAGTTGTTTCGATTTTTGGTTCGGCGTGCTTGAGGCCGAGGACCACTTCGTATTCACCTGGTGCCAGCGCTTCAAGGGAAACCTGCAGGGCATCGCGTTGCGCCAAAGTGCGCGCCGCGAGAGGTGAAATACCACCGATGGCGTCATAGCGATTGACGAGGTCTGCCAACTGCTCTGGAGTTGGCGCCCGACCCCGACGAATATCGGTGTAATACGGCTCAATTTCAGCTGGCGTATTCGGGGTGCCGTAGGCCATCAATAAAACGGCTGTGCGCGTGTTCTGGCTATTCATCAGGATGGTTCAATTCTCGTAGATTCATGGACAAAAGCAACAACGTCTTCAAGGATTGTTGGGTCGGTTGTGGGGTCGACGCCATGACCAAGATTGAAAATATGACCAGGATGCCCAGCATTATCTTGAATCACTCGCTCCGCTCCTGCCAAGGCAGGTTGTGCACCAGCCAAGATGAGGGCAGGGTCAAGATTGCCTTGGACGATGAGTGAAGCACCCATGCGTGTGCGCGCTAGGGAAATTGAGGTTCTCCAGTCGAGCCCCATGATCTGTGGCCCCGCTTCATACATTGATTCCAAAAGGTGATCACAGCCTATGCCGAAGTGAATGCCTGGCTTAGTTGGATGTAATTCGCGGAGTTGTTGGAAAACATTTTTGCTATGTGGAAGGACGAACTGGCGATAGTCAGTGTTTGAAAGTGCACCGGCCCACGAGTCAAAAAGTTGAAAAGCCCGAGCACCCGCGCTGAGTTGCGCATCGATAAAGGCCACAGCATGTTGAGTTAAACGCTCCATAAGTTGATGCCACAGAGTGGGATCGAGATGGATCATCTGTTTTGTATTTTGGTAAGTGCGCGATGGGCGGCCTTCAATGAGATAACTTGCCACCGTAAATGGGGCCCCAGCGAATGCCAACAGCGGCACGGACGCCGGAAGTTCGGTGGCGAGTATTTTTACTGTCTCAATGACGTAGGCAAGATCGCTGTGGGGTTCAAGAGGACGCAGGCGCGATAAGTCATGGCGTGAACGAAAGGGTGCCTCGGCGACTGGCCCTGTCCCTGGAGCGACATCAATGCCAAAACCCACAGCATGGGGCGGAACAACGATGTCGCTGAATAACACTGCAGCATCAACTCCGTAGCGCCGAACTGGTTGGAGAGTAATTTCAGCGGCTAGGTCGGGTTGCTTGATGGCCTCAAGAATGCTCCCATCTCCACGTATTGCTTTATATTCGGGAAGGCTACGACCGGCTTGGCGCATGAACCACACAGGCGTGTGCAGCGAATGGCGACCCGCTGCAGCGGCGAGAAACGGCGCTTCGGTGGTGGCGTTGGGTGACGTCGACATCAATGTTGACGCTATCTCTATGCTTGCTCAGGTGACGGACTGTTCATGAACTATCACCATGGATTCATAGGGTTGTGACATATTCGGCACGACTTCAACAATGAGGCGGGCACGAAATTAATCGTCTCATGGTTGCCATTTTGGTCGAGTCGTTGATGGATGGCCTTGTCTGTCTGGTCGTAGGGCAGCTTCAATGCGGGCGATTCGCGTGCGTGCTGGGGGATGCGAAGTCGAACGCATGCCAGACACAATCGTCCGCTTTAAGGCAGCTGCGAGTTGGCGCCCATATCCCATTCGGACAACGCGTTGGTCAGCATGGAATTCGGCTGAGCGACCAACCATGTTTCCTAGAAATCTAATTGCGGAATATCCCGCATTAAAAAACAAAGACATAGCGTTAAATAGTGCAGCAATCAAACGACCGAGTAAACGTGCGAGTTCTGATCGACGCGCAAAAGTGTCAGTGGCTGCGTGAGAAACATTGCGCATGAAGGCGCCGACACGGGCCAAGAAATAAACTGGAAGAGTAAGCCACTGTCCAATTGTGAGAGCAACGGTATGTGAACCGAGATGATGGCACAGTTCGTGAGCCAGAACGCCACACAATTCGTCATGATTAAGTTCTGTAGCAGCGAATGATGTGACAATCACGAGGTGGCCACCACTAGCGAAGGCGTTGAGTTCTGTTGCATCTACGACTCCTACAGCAAAGTTTCGATCGCGTAAATGCCATGCTTGGGTCACTTCGTTGAAGGCTCGCTGCAATTTCGGGGCCTCATTGGATGTGGGTTTACGGGCGCCCAGCAACAGAGTCAAAATACGACGCTGCACGCTGGGGATAAATAATGTTGATCCAGTCGCTAAGTAAACGAACAAAACCTCCCACAAAGCGATTTCCGTGAGCCAGCGAATTGGAAGCCAAAGCAAAGTCATGGCAACAAGCCACACCGGGATTATGGCCATCACGGGGACGAAGGCATACAGAGCTGCGCGATCAAAATGACGACGACGAGCCCGACGGCCGCGTCCTTCGCTTTTGATCTTCGGTGGGGTCACGAGACACCAGGCTTTCGTTGTGATTGGACCTTTCTGTTTACATCTTGCCTGATAAACGAAGATATTTAAGGTTTTGTTTAAGTTCGTGCCCAATGCGGCCGAAAACATCACATGGAAAGTCGGTCAGGAGAGCAGTTGATTTCGCAAGGAGACTTACGTAAAGACGAAGTTCTGAGTCGTTCACATGCCTCAGCGCGTCTGTTGCTTGATCTCGCTCGTGCTCACGAAACGACCGAGCCCGAGAGATCGCGGATTCTTGTCCAGCAAGCACGCGCTTTGGCACGCTCTGAAAATGATCCTTCCTGTGAGGCAGAGGCTCTTTATCGTCTGGCATCTTTGGCTCACTATGACGGTCAACCTGGTGACGCTTTCGCCCTTGCTGTTGAGGCTCGTGATTTCGCGATGACTCACGATGTGTCATTAGTGATGGCATGGGCATTGAATCTCATTGGAATGGTGCACACCGACTCTGGCAACCATAGCGAAGCACTTTCATGCTGCCTACAAGCTCTTGACTGTTACCGCGCCACCGGACACCGCATTGATGAAGGCAATATGCTGAATACGATCGCTACGATTTATCACGAGCTGGGTGATACCGATCGTGCAATCGTCAATTACGAGGCTGCGATTAACGCCAATGCGCAGTTAAATCGCCCCGACTTTGATGCAATCACATTGTCAAATGTTTCTGCTCTGCGTACTGAACGCGGTGAATTCGAAATCGCTATAGAAATTGGTGAAAGAGCGCTTGAGTTGTGTCGTTCTCATGCAGTCGCCTTTCTCCCAGAAGTTCTGGCAGCCCTTGGGGGCGCCTACAGAGGTTTAGGGAATTTTGATAAGGCACGTCAACTTCTACATGGGGCTCTCGCAATTCTTGATTCTTCAAGTGTCGCCTTTGATGATGCAGTGCGTGCCAGAGTTGAATTGGCTTTCGGGCACATAGAAATCGAGGCTTCGTGCGAGGAGCAAGCACTGTTACATCTGCACCATGCTCTTGGGTTGGCACAAGTTGTTGGGGCTAAGCCGACGCAGTTGGCTGCCCATTCGTCGTTGGCAGAGGTGTACAAACGTTTGCGTCGATTTGAGGAAGCCGTCCAACATCTTGACATGAAGTTTCAAATCAATCAGATGATCTTCAATGAGGGCACTGATATTCGGATTAAAACTTTGCAGGTTGCTCATGAGGCCGAGGAGTCGCGACAGCAGGCAGAGATTTTGCGATTACGAACCAGCGAACTTGAGGGTTTGGTTCTCGGGCGCACAACCGAACTCGAGCAGTTTCAATTGGAGGCTTTGGAGCGTCTGGCGATTTTGGGTGAGTTCCGCGATACGGACACCGGTGAACACACAACGCGTGTGGGTGACATGTGTGGCGAACTAGGAAAACTTTTAGGACAGGACGACATCTGGTGCGAGCGGTTACGACTAGCAGCGCGGTTGCATGACATCGGCAAGGTGGCAATACCTGATTCAATTCTTTTAAAGCCTGGTCCTTTAAGTCCCGCCGAGTTTGAAGTGATGAAGACGCACACCACGGTCGGCGCTCGGATTTTGTCAGGTAGCAGTTCGCCACTGGTTCAATTGGCCCAAGAAGTCGCTCTTAATCATCATGAACGTTGGGATGGAACGGGTTACCCGAGTCAGGTTGCCGCCACCGATGTGCCGCTATCGGGTCGAATCTGTGCCGTGGCTGACGTCTTTGATGCATTGACGAGTGAACGGGTGTATAAAAAGGCGTGGTCGGTTGATGATGCCGTGCGGTACATCGCCCGGGCTGCTGGAACTCAATTTGATCCAGCTGTCGTTGAGGCGTTTATGCGCATTGTTCATATCTGAGTCGTTGAAGACTCTAGTTTGACGTTCCTCATGGGGTAGAAATAGATCATGAGTAAACACGTTGACAAAGCCGCAGTTGTAGTGGGTGCAGAATCTTGGAGCCACACTGGAAACCTTCGAATTGGGGCTCTGTGTATTCATGGTTTCACGGGCAATCCGTCATCAATGCGCGGAGTGGCTGAGAGTTTTGCTGGGGCCGGATACGACGTAGAACTTCCGCGCCTTCCAGGTCACGGAACAGATATTTCTGACATGATTCCAACTCGTTGGAGTGACTGGACTGCGGAAGTTGCAGTGGCGTACGCGCGACTTACGGCGCGGGTTGACAAAGTCATCGTGATTGGGTTATCAATGGGTGGGGCATTGACTCTGTGGACTGCATTGCGCCAACCAACTGTGTCTGGAATTGTGTGTATTAACCCTGCCTCCCAGCCTCAAGCGGAAGAGATGGTGGAAATGGTGAAAGGTTTACTTGCCGAAGGCACCGAAGTATTCCCAGGTATTGGTTCGGACATTGCTGATCCGAATGTGAAAGAAAGTTCGTACGCTGGAACGCCTTTGGCACCTTTGGTTTCCATGGTTGACGATGGGATCAGACCAATGCTGTCGCAATACGGTTCATGCTCTATCCCGATGTTGTTGATCACATCCAAGAACGATCACGTCGTTGATCCGGCCACGAGCGATCAATTGGCAGAGCAGTGGGGCGGACCGGTGGAAAGGGTTTTACTTGAGCGCAGTTTCCATGTGGCAACTCAGGACTATGACAAGGATTTAATCAATGAATTGGCGTTGGCTTTCGCTGTCAAAGTGACTGCGTGAATTACCTCTCTTACATTCCAAGTCCGAGCAGTGCGGCGATTCATCTCGGACCATTGCAACTGCGTGCGTATGGCTTGATGATTGCCCTCGGTGTCATTTTAGGTGTCCGCTTATGGGCTAAACGGATGACTTTGATTGGTATCGGTGGTCCCGATCAGGCAAATAATGTTGCCATGTGGGCGGTGCCAGCGGGCGTGATTGGAGCGCGTCTGTATCACGTGGCCACAGAATGGGGTCGCTTTTCCGGGCACCCTTTTGACATCATCAAAATTTGGAAAGGGGGACTGGGTATTCCTGGCGGCATGTTTCTAGGAATCCTCGTTGGGGTGTGGGCGCTCAAGAAAGAAAATCTTCCAGTGGGAAAGACGCTGTGGGCAGTCGCCCCAGCCTTACCTTTAGCGCAAGCTGTGGGACGGTGGGGAAACTGGTGGAATCAAGAGTTGTTTGGCAAAGCCACAACTTTGCCGTGGGGTTTGAGAGTTGATGCTGACAAAGTTCTGAATGCTGGATACCCCGCAGGAACTTTATTTCATCCCACTTTTTTGTACGAGTCATTATGGAACTTGGCGCTGACCGTGATACTCATCTTCGTTGGTCGCCGAATGCTTGCAGCGCGACCAGGTCGATTGTTGGCTGTGTACATCATGGGATACGGCATCGGTCGTTTTTGGGTTGAGGGGTTGCGCATTGATGCGGCTAAAAAGGGCGGCGGACTGCGTTTGAATCAGTGGACTGCGCTTATTTTGATTGTCGGTGCGGCGGTCTATTTCATTATCGATGCAAGCAAGGCTCGTCGGGCCGTGGGAGAGACCGAGTATCGTCAAGAGGATGTCGAATCAGTCTGAGTTAGTTCTCCTGTCCGTGCAAGAACCGGGTATCGGCGTGATCACCTTGAATAATCCTGATCGGATGAACGCTTGGAGTGCTGCAATGTCGAAGTATTTTTTTGCTCGACTTGAAGAATGTCGCCTCAACCCTGAGGTGCGCGTTGTCGTGATCACTGGAGCCGGTCGCGGTTTTTGTCCGGGCGCCGATATGGATTCGCTGAATCAAATTCGCGCCAACCCTGCAGGTGGCGCGGGACCAGCAACAGGTGGTGGTCGTTTTAGTGATTTCGTTTCTTATCCCAAGCCAATCATTGCTGCTCTTAACGGTGCAGCAGCTGGCGTGGGATTTGTTTTGGCAGCGTTTTGCGATCTTCGTTTCGCCTCCAGCGGAATTAAGTTGACGACATCGTTCAGTCGCCGTGGTCTCATCTGTGAATATGGGTCTTCATGGGTTTTGCCGAAGTTAATTGGCATGCCCCGGGCACTTGATTTGTTGTTGTCAGGCCGAGTGATTACTGCTGAAGAAGCAGTGCAGATGGGGTTAGTGAATGGGGTCGTACCTGGCGATGAGTTGATGGGTCATGTTCTGGCGTACGCCGCTGATCTTGCGCAGAATTGTTCACCAACGAGTTGGGCACAGATGAAGAAGCAGATCTACGGAGACTGGGAGATCGATGTGGATACTGCCACGACGAACTCAATTCAGATGATGAACGCTTCGGTGATGGGTGCTGATTTTCAAGAAGGTGTGCAATCCTTTTTGGATAAGCGTGCGCCGAATTTTGTGCCTTTTAGCAACTGAGTCGGCGGAGATTTTCGGCGAGTTCTTCAGGCACCACGGGATTGAAGTATTCACCTGCGCCGACTTCAGCAGCGGCAATGAATCGCGCCAACCCTGATTGTCGCCACGGTGACACAATTTCAATGTTCATCCATGCCTCGTCATGCGTCGCATGAGATGGCTGCTGATTGATCCACATCATGTAGGGGAGTGGATCGTCAAAGAGACGATCAAGTCGTGACAAGGCGTCGATTAAGATTTCGGCAAGCCCATGTCTCTGCTCAGACGATAGAGAGGCTAAGTCGCCGAAGCGCTGAACGGGGGCGATTGTCAGTGCTGTTGGATACAGCGAAGCAAAAGGCACGACACATGACCACAGATCAGTTGTGATGACATGTCGCGATTCAGTGGTATCGGGCGTCCATAAACTGTCGAACAAACGTCGTGGACGATCGGGGACATGGTCGTAGGCATAGATCTGTCCGTGGGGATGTGAAATTGTGGCACCTACTTCAGCACCACGATTCTCAAAAATCAGGACATAGTGCACATCAGGGCGAGATGACAATGCAGATGTTCTCTGTGCCCACAGATCAATCACATCAACGGCAGCATCGACGCCGAGAGTAGAAAACGAGGAGTGGTGATCGCTGCTATACAACACCACTTCGCAGCGATCATCACGCATTGGCGGCCAGCGGTTGACGAAAGAGCGCACCTCGTAGGGCTCAGGGGCTTCTTGTCCCCCGACACAGAAGGGGCATTCGCCAGGAGCATTATTTGTCGGCAAATTCGGTCGGCTTTGGCGATGACCAACAATATGAACGGTGGTGCCAAGAACGGGATCAACACGAATATCGGGCTGTTTACTCATACTGTCTGCTGGCATCTGCTCATTCTTGCGGAGATCGGGTTGACTATGAGTCATTGTGAGTACAAAGTAGGGCGGGGGTGAACATGATTCAACATCTCAAGAGTTCAACGGTCAGCATTGTTGTTGATGTCTCAAGTGGCATCCCGACGATTTTGCATTGGGGGCAGACTCTGGCAGAACTTCCGCCGACCTGGGGTTCATTCCCCGTGACTTTCGGAGCGATGGACTCAACGACCGCGATCTCTGTCGTGCCATTGCATGGCGATGCATTCATGGGGCGGCCTGGGTTACAAGGGCACCGCCGTGGTGGCCGACACTGGTCACCACGATTTAGCTATGTGTCGCATGAAGTTATTGATGATCATCATGGCACGCTTTTAGAGTGCGTGGCGCATGATCTCATAGCCGAACTTGAAATCGTTTCATGTCTGCACTTATCCAATGACGGCGTGCTCACGGCGCGTTGCATTTTGCGCAATGTTGGCGATTCGCCGTTTATGCTTGATGCTTTCTCGGTTTCTCTGCCACTGACATCACATGCTCAGGACCTCGGTATTTTTGGTGGTCGTTGGGGTCGCGAGTTTGAGTTACAGAAATTTCGCTGGCCGTACGGAGCGTGGACGAGCGAGAATCGTCTCGGTCGCTCATCCCATGAACATCCTGGTTATGTCTGGGCTTTACAATCGGGGGCAACTGAATGGCAAGGCGAAGTGTGGGGCGTACATGCGGCGTGGAGTGCTAATCATGTGATCTACGCCGAAAAATTACCTGACGGTCGTCGCTACATCCAATGTGGCGAACTATTCCACGCTGGTGAAATCTGTGTCTATGCCGGTGATGAATTCAGCACCGTTGATGTGATCGGGGTCTATTCGGATTCAGGTATGACTCCAGCATCGTGGGGATTTCACAATGAAGCGCGTCGGCGCTCACCTCGTTTTGAGTTGTCCGCGCGTCCTGTACATCTCAACACTTGGGAAGCAGTTTATTTCAATCACGATATTGAACGCCTAAAAGAATTAGCGACCGCTGGTGCAGCAGTAGGAATTGAGCGTTTTGTACTTGACGATGGTTGGTTCGCCGGTCGTCGTAACGATCGGCAGGGTCTAGGAGATTGGTGGGTTTCACCCGAGGTTTATCCCGATGGACTGAGCCCATTGATTGATCATGTGCGAGCACTGGATATGCAGTTTGGAATTTGGGTGGAGCCAGAAATGGTAAGTCCAGACAGCGATTTGTATCGGGCTCATCCTGAATGGGTTTTGGCGACGGAAGGTTATGAGCCGATTCTCGGTCGTCATCAATTAGTCCTTGATCTATGGAATGCCGAGGCCTTCGAACATGTCCTGACTCAATTGGACGCGCTGTTGCGCGATCACGACATTGACTATGTGAAGTGGGATATGAATCGTTGGCATGTACAGGGGAGTAACCCCGATGGCAAAGCCGGAACTCATGATCAAACCGTGGCCTTGTATGCGCTATTGGATCGTCTTCGTGAATTGCATCCGAGCGTTGAATTTGAATCATGCGCCTCGGGAGGCGGTCGGATTGATCATGCAATTTTGAGTCGTGTCGAACGCGTGTGGACTAGCGATAGCAACGATGCCTTGGATCGTCAGTTGATTCAACGTGGTGCATCGATGCTGATACCGCCTGAGGTGATGGGGTCGCACATCGGGGCGGAGCGTTCACATACGACAGGACGACGACACTCAATGAGTTTTCGCGGAGCAACAGCATTATTTGGTCACTTGGGTGTTGAAAGTGATGTCACACAACTTCGCGACTCCGAATTAGAGCAACTTCGTCACATCATCGGGGTCTATAAAAAGTATCGCTATCTCTTGCATGGTGGTGACACCGTGCGTTTTGATACTTTTGAGCTCACTGCTGGAGCAGGATTGTCCCATGGCGTGTATTCCCTTGACCGGCGCCAAGCCCTCGTGGCGTATTGCCAGTTGTCGTCCGATGTTTCACTGACGCCACCTATGTGGCGTTTACCCGGTTTGCTTGAGGACGCACTCTACGAAGTACACATCGTGCCGCTGACCACTGCGACCTCCGTCATAGTCCCTGGGGCCGTAGTACGGCAGCCAGAGTGGCTTTCAGAGGCTCTGAGTGGGGCGCCGGCGACCTTGACGGGGCGATACCTTGAGGTCGTGGGTCTGCAGGCACCAGTGATGTGGCCTGAAACGGCAGTGCTCGTCTACCTGTCCTGCTCGTAGCATTGAGGCGTGTCCGAAACAGCTTCCGAACGTATCTCCACTGAGGCAGTGATCAAGGCTGCGCGCCTATCTCGCCTTGATCTGACTCCCACCGAGGTTGCCCGCATGACCTCGCAACTTGCTGGGATGTTGGAACATTTTGCTGATATTGATGCCCTCGATTTGAGTGCCGTCGAACCTATGACGCGTCCGTACCCGCTCTCCAATGTGTTCCGCCAAGATGTGGTCGTTCAGGGGTTAGATCGCGATGAAGTCTTGGCTCATGCTCCGGCGGCCGAAGAGGGACGCTTTCGTGTTCCGCCAATCGTTGGATTGGACGGTTGAGATGACAACAATTCCTAGCACTGCGGCTGCCATCGCCGATGCTGTTCGCTCTGGAGCCCTGAAGGCCACTGATGTTCTTGAAGCACACTTGGCGCGTATTGCTGAACGCGAAGGCGAGATTCACGCCTTCAACTTGGTGACGACCGATGAGGCACGCGCTGCCGCTTCACGCATTGACGCCGATGTTGCTGCTGGTCGTGATCCAGGGTTGCTCGCAGGTGTGCCGATTGCGATTAAAGACAACATGTGCACACGAGGTATTGCGACTACCTGTTCATCGAAGATTCTTGAGGGTTGGCGCCCACCGTATGACGCAACAGTTGTTCAACGTTTAGCTGCTGCGGGAGCGGTCACCATCGGTAAAACCAATCTTGATGAATTTGCTATGGGATCAAGCACCGAGAACTCGGCTTTTGGTGTCACCTATAACCCGCGCGACATCACCCGCGTATCAGGTGGTTCAAGTGGCGGAAGTGCTGCTGCTGTTGCTGCTGGTTTTTCTCCGATCAGCATTGGCAGCGATACTGGTGGCTCAATTCGTCAGCCTGCAGCATTATGTGGGGTCGTCGGCGTCAAGCCCACATATGGCACCGTGAGTCGTTATGGGTTAGTAGCTTTCGCGAGCAGCCTTGATCAGGTCGGTCCGTTCTCTACTGATGTGCGCGACTCGGCTTTGGTGCTGGAAGCAATCAGTGGTCATGATCCCATGGACTCAACTTCAATTCCGCAGGGTCCATTGTCTTTGCGGGGCGTGTTGTCTCAAGGCGTGGAAGGTTTACGCGTCGGTCGGATCACCGATATGCCTGGTGGCGCCGATCCCGATGTCACTGAGCGTCTTGAAGCAGCGTTTGATGCTCTTCAGGCTGCTGGAGCAATCATGGTGGATGTGCAGATGCCGTCAATGAAATATGGCCTAACTGCTTATTATTTGATCGCCCCCGCAGAAGCCAGCAGTAACTTGGCGCGTTATGACGGTGTGCGCTTTGGCATGCGTGTCAACGCCCCTGATACCAATGCGATGTACAGCGCAACGCGTTCGGCCGGTTTTGGAGATGAAGTAAAGCGCCGCATCATGCTTGGTACCTATGCTTTATCGGCTGGTTACTACGACGCCTATTACGGCAAGGCCCTGAAGGTTCGTCGCTTGATTAGTGAAGACTTTGATCGTGCTTACACCAAGGCTGACGTGTTGTTGACGCCGACTTCGCCAATCGTGGCTTTTCCAGTCGGGGCAAAGTCGGACGATCCACTGGCAATGTATCTCTGCGATGTGTACACCATCCCCACCAATTTGGCCGGACATCCAGCGATGAGTGTGCCTTTTGGAACTGGTGCCTTTGGTTTGCCAGTGGGTGTTCAAATTATGGCTCCAACTTTAGGTGAGCAAACAATGTTTAGAGTTGCCGCTTCATTAGAGCGCAGCATGATTTCCTCTGGTGGTGGGCGATGACTCAGTTCGATATGAGTAAGAATGAAATCAAGGTTGCCCCCAACGATGGCTCATATCTTTTGGACGGCTACGAATTGGTCTGTGGACTAGAAGTCCATGTGGAACTTGCAACTGCAACGAAATTGTTTTCTGCGAGCGCTAACAGATTCGGTGATGAACCGAATACTCACATTGACCCCGTCACTCTTGGTCTGCCGGGAGCCCTACCAGTGCTCAATCGGCAGGCAGTTGAGTTGGCGATGCGTATCGGTCTGGCGCTGAACTGCACCGTGCAATCAAGTACCTTCCATCGTAAGAATTATTTCTATCCCGACATGCCTAAGGCGTATCAGATTTCGCAATATGACCAACCCATCAATGTCAATGGTTGGCTGGAATTGCCGAGTGGCAAAAGCATTGGTATTGAACGCGCTCACTTAGAGGAAGACACTGGAAAGAGCACCCATGTCGGGGGCGCTGGTGGTCGTATTCATGGCAGTGCTCATTCCTTGATTGACTTCAACCGCGCCGGTGTGCCATTGGTTGAAATTGTTGGACGCCCGGATATCGCCACCCCCGATGAGGCGCGTCAATATGTCACCGAACTGCGGCAGATCTTGGTGGCTATCGGAGCATCTGATGCGAAAATGGAAGAGGGTTCGATGCGCTGTGATGCCAACGTCAGTGTGCGCAAACCTGGAGCGCCACTCGGGATTAGATGCGAGATCAAGAACGTGAACTCAGTTCGTTCACTTGGCCGCGCCATTGAATACGAGGCACGTCGTCAGATTGTTTTGCTTGAAGCGGGTGAGAAGATTCGTCAAGAGACTCGCCACTGGGACGAGACCGATGGTCGTACCCATACCTTGCGTTCGAAAGAAGATGCCGATGACTATCGCTACTTCCTCGAGCCTGATCTGGTGCCGCTAGATCCAGACGCGGCGTGGATTGAGTCAGTGCGTGCAGCATTGCCGATGTTGCCACGCGAGCGAAGGAATCGTTTGGCACAGGCAACTGGAGTCGCCAGCGATGCAGAATCGATCATGGTCATCGTTGAACGTGGACAAGATGATTATGTGCTTGCTGTCGGTCGAGCCGGCGGAGATGTGGGGCGAGCTTTGGTGCATGTTAAGGAAGCTTTTGCTGAGCAGGGCTCGAACCCCGCAGTGCCCGCGGGCGATCTTGCGGGAATGATTATTTTGGAAACTGGTGGCAAATTGACATCCACTCAGGCCAAAACGGTCCTCGGCGAACTTGTGGCTCACGGTGGCGGAGACGCCACGGCCATTGCTGCTGCGAAGGGCTTTGAGGCGCTGGATAACTCGGCGCTTGAAGCCATCGTCAATCAAGTCATCGCCGCTCAAAGCGAATCCTGGGCGAAATATTGTGGCGGTGAAGAAAAGGCTATGGGCGCTTTGGTGGGAGCGATCATGAAAGCCAGCCAGGGTAAGGCTGACGGCAAGGCCGTCACGGCGTTGCTACAAGCCAAGCGTTCTTGAAAGGCATCAGGACGGTGTCACTTGAGCGATGACAACGGTACCGTGGCATCTGTGACAGACCATATTTTGATAACTGGACTGCGGGTAGTCAGTGTGATTGGTGTGCTTGAACATGAGCGTCAGGCGGCCCAACCGCTGCGAGTGGATATAGATATTCATGTCAATCTTCAAGAGGCCGGGCGCAGTGATGACCTCAGTCAAACTGTCCATTACGGAGAAGTCTCGATGCAGATTGCCGAGGTAGCGCGCAAAACCAGCGACCTATTGCTTGAACGTTTGGCTCAACGAATGGCTGATGTGGTGTTGCAATTCCCAGGTGCTCTTGGCGTTGAATTGACATTGACCAAATTGCGTCCACCGATACCCGAAGACGTGGAATCGTCTGCCGTGCGTATTTATCGTCTTCGGACAACCTGAGCGGGCGCGACGATGCACCAAGCGGTGATTGCCCTCGGAGCCAATTTGGGGGACAGGGTCGAATTTCTCAAATTTGCGATTGTTGAATTAGGGGACAACGTCTTGTCTCAGTCCCAAGTGTTTGAAACTGATCCCATCGGTGGGCCAGACAATCAAGGGGCTTATTTAAATATGGTGGCAGTGATTGAAACTGAGTTAGATCCGTATGCGCTTATGCGTTGGTTGCACAGAATCGAAGCTGATGCTGGGCGTGTTCGCGAAATCCATTGGGGTCCTAGAACTCTTGACCTTGATTTATTGTTCTTTGATGATGTGTGTATCAGCGGTGGAGAACTGACCGTGCCGCATCCGCGTTTTAGCGAGCGACGCTTCGTGCTAGCTCCGCTGAGTGAGGTGGCCCCTCAGCGTTGTCCGATTGACTGGGAAATTAATCTTCCTCCCGATGCCGTCTACGGACGCGGGCCGTTGAACGAGTGTCGTTAGTTAAGTCCGAGTTCGCTTTCGACACGACGAATTTTCTCTGGGTAATGCCCGCGGCCAAATTCAGGTTGCTGCTTCAGAACTATTTCTAAAAGCTCATCGTGCTGAGCAGTTTCTTTCCATGGTAAAGCGATATAGAGAGGCAAATTGAAGACGCGCAACTTATCGAGATGCGAATACACGCGTTTTTGATATAGGTAGCGCTCTTCCCAAGGCCAATTTGATGGGGCGAAGCCAGTGCCCGGATCAAGGATGCACAGTTTGCGCAAACCATATTGATCGGCGATCTTTAATTGCGCCTCAAAGAAATCCAACATCACTTGTACGGGATCGGCTTTGACGAGTTCCATCTCGCGTGGGTTCGGACCCGATAAAAAGGGTAAGACAATGGGAGCCCGAAAATCGGCGGCCACCTGCCACATGTCGGCGCTCTGCATCCCATCGGCGGCGTTGATCACCGTCGCTCCGTTCTCTAAGGCAAGGCGGGTGACTTCGGGTTTCCATGAGTCAATACTCACGGGAACCTTGAATAGAGCCAGTGCTAAGACAATCTCCTTGAGTCTTGCCCATTCATCCTGCCATGGGATAACCGTGGCTTTGTCGGTCGAGCCCTGACCGCCCAGATCAATTCCATTACATCCATGATTCAACAGATATTCACCCCTCCGCTTGGCAGAGATAGCGTCGGTTGCGATTGAATCAAGGTTTAATGAGTCAGGTGAAGCGTTTACAACGCCATACAAGAACATGCTTTTCAGGTTATGCGATGGAGCAAAGATGAGCGCTATCAAGACATTCGACCCAACTAATTGGACCCTTGCTAGCGCAATCGCCGCTAAAGGTGAGCGCACAATATCGGTTTGTATTCCATGTCGTAATGAGGCCGGCACCGTCGGCGATTTAGTACGCATGATCGAACCAACTTTGCTCGGTACTTTGATTGACGAGTTGATTGTGCTTGATGATGATTCAAGCGATGGGACTGGTGAGATCGCCGCCGAAGCGGGGGCAACAGTTATCCCCGTGGACTATGTGCATTTTTTTCACGGCGCAGAGCGCGGCAAAGGCAACGCTCTGTGGGCCAGTCTGTTGGTCAGTTCGGGTGACATCGTGGTGTGGATTGATGGAGACATCACAAGTTTCACAACCGAATGGATTATTCGTTTAGTAATGCCGTTACTTATTGACGGCGAACTTGGTTTGGTTAAGGCGAATTATGAGCGTCCATCGCATTTAGGTGGCGGAGGGCGCACCACTGAGTTGGTGGCGCGTCCGTTGCTGTCCATGTATTTCCCCGAGATCGCTGATCTTCAGCAACCATTGGCTGGAGAATTCGCGGGTCGACGCACAATGCTTGAGGCGATTCCCTTTGCCACAGGGTGGGGCGTAGAGATCGGGATGCTGATTGATATGGCTGCCAAGTTTGGTCCAGGGAGTCTCGGTCAGGTGGATTTAGGCGTCCGTCTGCATCGCCACCATAAGTTGGAAACATTGGCGATTCAGGCCGCTGAAGTTGCGGCCACATTGTTGATGCGTGTTGCTCAGCCACCTAGTTTCGCCGAAGCAATACCTATGTTGCATCGCAAAGCACTTGATCCGATGCAACTGAATATTGCGAGCCGTCCCCCTATTAATTCATTGCCGAAAATGTCTCAGCCATTGTTGGATGAACGTAAATAACGTAAAAATAAAAATCCTTCGTCTTGACACACATGCGCAAGATGCCAGGGATCGCGTAAAGCCCACGAACCTTGGCTGATACGACCACCCTGACCACCGATAAAGCGCGGGGCGATTGTGAGACATACTTCATCAACAAGATCAGCAGCCACCATTTGCCCGTTGAGATCAGGTCCACCTTCAAGAACACATACCGAGCCCTGTAAATCTTTGACGATGTCGCGAACATCACCCGAAAAAATACGCGTGTTGCCAGATGCCAGGAGTGCTTGGGAGTTGCGCCCGAGGTCACCAGAGCGAGATACAACAGCGAGGACCTGATGAGCGGGGAGTGGCGAATAGGTATCTTGACGAACGGTGTGTGCTCCGACGAGCACACTGTCAGCGCCACGATGGAGGTGGAGAAAAACAGATCTGTCGGCAGGTCCCCCTAAAAGAGCAGAGTTGCCTTCCAGGGAGATAGCCCCGTCAACAGTGGTGATCATTGACATCACGATCCACGGGCGGTTGCCTTGGCGCAGGCGATGCTCGGCAGAGTAAGCCTCCTCGACAGAAATCTCGCCAGGTTCGGGGAACAGCATCAGCACTCCTATTGTCTAGCGGAAATATTTGAAAAATTGTGTCGCACGGTTTCTGACGCTTTGTCAGATCAGGGGTAATATCGTCCTATGTACCTCGCCGAGACATCTGAACAGCAAGCATTGCGTAAAGAACTTCGAGAGTATTTCGCGGCGTTATTGACACCAGAGGTTCGCGCTGAACTTGGTGAATCTGGGGAAGGTAAGCCACTTTTTCGTGAATTGGTGCGCAAGATTGGTGCCGATGGCTGGTTGGGTCTGGGGTGGCCCAAAGAATTCGGTGGGCATGGTCGGCCTGCCACGGACCAATTCATCATGTTTGATGAGATTCAACGAGCTCATGCGCCCTTCCCATTCGTCACAGTGAACACTGTCGGACCTGCGATCATGGCCCACGGGACTCAAGCCCAGAAAGATCAATATCTCACTGGCATTATGAAGGGCGAAATTAACTTCGCCATTGGTTACACCGAACCTGAATCAGGCACCGACCTCGCAAGTTTGCGTTGTTCAGCGGTACTTGATGGCGATGAGTGGGTCATCAACGGCAATAAGGTCTACACCTCTGGGGCTAACCAAAGTGATTATGTGTGGTTGGCTTGTCGGACCGATACCGAGGCCCCCAAGCATCAGGGCATCACTCTGATTATCGTGCCAACTAATTCTCCTGGTTTTACGTGGACGCCAATCGTGACCGTGGGTGGCGTCATGACGACAGCTACTTATTACGCAGATGTGCGCGTTCCCAAAGAAAATGTCATCGGTCAGATCAATGGTGGTTGGAAGTTGATCACGATGCAGTTGAATCACGAGCGTGTAGGTTTGGCTGCCCTATCTGGTCTCACGGAGCGTCTGCTCGATGATGTGACGACGTGGTGCCGGGTGACTCCATCGGGTGGACCCGCTGGAGAAAAAATGGTTGATGTGCCGTGGGTGCAAGCCGATTTAGCCAAGAGTCATGCGCTGCTCGATGCCATTCGTTTGATGACATGGAAGCTTGCTCAATCAGTAGCGGACAATACGCTTGGACCAGCCGAGGCTTCGGGGGTCAAAGTCTTCGGAACCGAGAAGGCAGTTGAGGTGTACCGCATTTTGCAAGGAATCCTTGGCCCAGTTTCACACCTTCGTGAGGGCTCGCAGGGCGCTGTGATTCACGGTGAAGTTGAGCGCGCCGCACGGGCCGCCCAGATCAACACCTTTGGTGGTGGAGTGAATGAGATTCAGCGTGAACTAGTAGCCACTGCTGGTCTCGGTTTAGTTCGCTCAACGCGATAAGTCATTTTTCGTTTCGGAAAAACGAAATCAGCTCACGCGCGCGATGATGGTCGCAGTGGACACTGCTCCACCACAGCACATGGTGATCAAGGCAAATTCCTTGTCGCTGCGCTCAAGTTCGTGTAGCGCGGTGGTAATCAGACGACTCCCCGTTGAACCAACTGGATGACCAAGGGCGATTGCTCCGCCGTTGACATTGACTTTGTTCATTAAGTCATCACGGCTGATTCCGTGAACCTGAGCCCAACTCAGAACCACGCTGGCGAAGGCTTCGTTGATCTCCACGATGTCGATGTCGTTCATCGTCATCCCTGAATCTCTGAGCACCTTCTCCGTGGCTTGCACGGGACCATCCAGGTGGAAGTAGGGTTCAGCACCGACGAGGCACTGTGAGACGATACGCGCCCGCGCCTTGAGACCTTCGCCCTTGGCGCGATCGCTGTCCATCCACAGCACAGCCGCTGCACCATCAGAGATCTGACTGCTATTGCCGGCTGTATGGCGACCCCCAGGCATCACTGGCATCAGGGCGGCTAACTTTTCTGCTGTGGTTTCACGCAAGCCGCCATCACGGGTAATCAAAGTTTTGTTGCCCTCTGCATCGGTAACTTCAATCGGAATAATCTCGCGCTCAAAGCGACCCTCGGCGGTAGCACGAATGGCTTTTTGCTGAGAGATCAGTCCTAGGTAATCGACTTCTTCACGAGTGATCCCGCGCCGATCTGCAATTCTTTCGGCCGCACCAAATTGGTCGGGCATATCAAGTGCAAAGTCGGCAGGCTTAGAACTGCCATTGACGAACGTCATCTCGCTACCTTCGCCCAAGCGCGGCACGTTTGCGCCCAGCCACACTTTGCTCATGTGCTCAACACCGCAAGCCATTCCAGCGTCAATGACGCCAGCATGAATCATGTTATGAATCATGTGGTTGGCTTGCTGACTTGATCCGCATTGGCAATCAATGGTGGTGGCGGCAACTTGCCATGGCAAACCCTGATTGAGCCACGCAGTCCGTGAAACATTACTGGCTTGTTCGCCAGCTTGGG
The DNA here is from genome assembly GCA_037147055.1 of Actinomycetes bacterium. GTDB lineage: Bacteria > Actinomycetota > Acidimicrobiia > Acidimicrobiales > Ilumatobacteraceae > Casp-actino8. The sequence goes on along the minus strand of JBAWVW010000006.1, from coordinate 6,957 downwards.
TGACACAGCCACCGACGATCTGCCCGAGAGATATTGGATCTATGCCAGCGCGTTCTAAGACACCTTTTTGAACTGCACCAAGCAAGTTGACAGCGTGCATATCGGCAAAAGCGCCATTGCGCTTTCCGACCGCTGAACGACCGGCTTCAATGATGACGGGTTGTGACATGGGGTTTCTCCTACGACTATTGGGGTGTGAGTTTGACGGGCAAGGTTTTGATGCCATGAATGAAACTTGAGCGCAGTTTGCGCACTTCACCTGTGAGTTCGATGCCATCAATGCGCTTTGCCATTTCCTCAAAGAGGATGCGCATCTCTAGTCGTGCAAGATTTGCGCCTAGACAGAAGTGCGGCCCACCGCCACCGAAAGTGACATGCGGATTCGGATTGCGAGTGATATCAAACTTGAAGGGATCGGCAAAGACGGCAGCATCGCGATTCGCTGATGGGTACAACATCGTGACGCAGTCGCCTTCTTTGATCTGCACACCGTGCAGATCCACGTCGCAGGTTGCTGTGCGGCGGAAGTTGTTGACGGGGGTTCCCCAACGCAAAATTTCCTCAACAGCCGTTGTGACGTGCGAGGTATCACCTTTGAGCTTTGTCCACTGATCAGGGTTTTCAATCATCGCTAAAACACCATGGCTGATTCCATTACGCGTTGTTTCATTGCCTGCGACAGCAAGGAGCAACATAAATAAGTCGAACTCATGCTCAGAAAGAACATCTCCGTCATGCTCACTGATGAGCGTGGTGATGATGTCATCTTTGGGATTGATCTTGCGTTGTGCAGCCAATTCGTTGGAGTACATGTACAACTCAGCCGCCGCCGTCGTGGCGTCCTCGGGCGAACCAGCAAAGTCGGGGTCGGTGGTTCCGATCATGGTGTTGGACCAGTGGAAAACCTTGCGACGGTCCTCGACAGGGATGCCAACCAGTTCGGCAATGGCGATCAACGGTAGCTCCGCAGAAACTCGGTCTACGAAATCCAGCGACGACTCTTGTAACGCTTCATCAATGAGTTGTATTGCGACTTCGCGGAAATGCTCTTCGAGCATGCGCATCGCTTTAGGGGTAAAGCCACGGTTGACCAGACTTTTTAATCTGGTGTGCTCAGGCGGATCGAGGTCAATCATCAAACGCGCAACCTCAAGATCTGGGCGTTCTTGATTCATCAATGAACCTTTAGCGGCGGATGAGTAATTCTGGAACTTGCGACTCACTTCAACAACATCCACATGGCGGGTAATCGCCCAAAACCATTCTGGATAGCCTTCTTCAATGCCACGATGACGAGCAATGGGCGCCTCGCGACGCATGAGTTCTAGCAACTCATGGGGTGGCCCGCTGCTGTAGGCGTCGTTGGAAATCACATCAAGTGTCTCAAAACTTAAAGCTGAGTTGGTTTCCTGGCTCATCGATCGACTCCTAAAATCAGCCCACTTGTGGGCACTCCGGTTCCCGCAGTGACGAGAACATTTTCAACATTATCTACTTGATTGACACTTGTTCCACGGACCTGACGGACGGCTTCAGCGATGCCGTTCATGCCGTGAATATATGCTTCACCCAATTGGCCACCGTGAGTATTGATGGGCAACTTGCCACCCATTTCAAGGGCGCCATCTTTGATGAAGTCTTTAGCCTCACCACGACCACAGAATCCAAATTCTTCTAACTGCATCAAAACATAGGGTGTGAAATGGTCGTAGAGAATGGCGGTCTGGATGTCAGCAGGGGTCAGACCCGACGAGGTCCACAATTCATCAGCCACGACTTTCATTTCTGGTAATTGGGCAATGTCATCGCGAAAGAATGATGTCATCGTCCACTGTTCTTCGCCGGCACCTTGGGCAGTCGCCACTATTAAGGCTGGAGTATTTGGTAGATCGCGAGCGCGTTCTGCGCTGGTGATGACCAAAGCCTGCCCACCATCACTTTCTTGGCAGCAGTCAAGAAGGTGTAAAGGATCGACAATCCAGCGACTGGCCTGATGTTCTTCAAGAGTGATCGGCTGTTTGTAGAACCATGCTGCGGGGTTAGTCGCAGCATGGCGTCGACCAGCGACCGCGACCCGTCCAAAGTCTTTCGAGGTGGCACCGTAGAGATGCATGTAACGTCGCGCAACCATGGCTACCCAACTTGCCGGAGTGAGTTGACCAAAAGGCGTTGTCCAAGAAAATTGGGCGCGCTCAGCGGTCGCTGCATTGGGGATATCCTGGATGCCTGCGCCAAAGCGACGACCACTTCGTTCATTGAAGGCGCGATAGCAGACAACAACATCGGCTACGCCTGTGGCTACCGCCATTGCAGCCAGTGCCACAGTTCCACATGCCGCACCTCCGCCGTAGTGCACGCGACTGAAGTGTCGCAAACTTCCGATACCAACATGACGCGCAATTTCAACTTCGGGATTATTGTCCGACGAGTACGTCACCATTCCGTCAACGTCACTGGGCGTCAGACCTGCATCAGTAATCGCCGCAGCAACCGCCTCTGAGGCCAAACTCATCTCACTGCGCCCAGATTCTTTGGAAAACTCAGTGGCGCCGATGCCAACGATTGATGCCTTACCACCTAATTGATTGCCGATTCTTTTGATACTCACGGCAACACCACCTCAACGGTCGCATTCATATGGTCACCCATTGAGTTGGAACCCTTGACGGCGATCGTGACAGTTTTGGTCTGCTCATTCTTCTCCGTCACGCTGCCGCTGATGATCATCGTGTCGCCGGGGTAATTGGGGGCTCCCAATCGAACTTTGACTGAACGGATAAAGCAATTGGGTCCGCTCCAATCCGTGACAAAGCGCCCAACAAAAGCATTGGAAGTCAAAATATTCATGATGATGTCTTGCGACCCACGCTCAGCAGCCACTGTCGGATCATGATGCACTACTTGATAGTCGCGAGTAGCAATGGCAGTTGCCACAATCAGGGTACGCGTCAGCGGAATCTGTAGTTCGGGCAATTCATCAGCGATCTGAACGCTAGTGAATTCTCTGGTTGCGGGCAGGGTCGTCACAGTCAGGTCCGCGCAATCAGGTTGCCAAGGCGGGCGAGATGAGCGCTAGCCGATCCGAGAACACTGGCGAGTTGGATGCCCCAGAGAAAATAACGATGTACTGGATAATCAACATCTGCACCGATACCACCGTGCAGGTGTTGCCCAGCGGTCACGACTTGTTGAGCACCTTCACTTGCCCAATAGGCAGCCACGGCAACGTCACGTCGAGCATCAAAGCCTTCTGACAATCGCCATGCGGCGTTGAGTGCCGTGACACGCATTGCCTCGGTGGTGATGTAGGCATCCGCGGCCCGTTGAGTTGTGGCCTGAAACGCTGCCAACGGTTTACCGAACTGGAAACGTGAAGATAGGTGGGTGGAGACAAAGGCTAGGGAACCTTCGCAGACGCCCACTTGTAGCGCAGCAAGAGCGGTCAGCGAATGTTCAAAAACTGAACGAAGAGCTTCGCGACCGTCAGCGTCCGTTCCGTAACCGAGGAGGTTTTCAGTGTCGATGGCGAGATCAAAGTCCACGTTTCCCTGTGGCTCGTGATTTGTGGTTTTTACGGACGTAACTGTGACCCCTGGTTGGTGGAGATCAACAATAACGATCGCAAGTTGTTCACCGCTTTTATCGGTCAATGTGATGGGCACTAGAGCGATGTCTGCGTGCTGGGCGAATGGTACGGCGGGTTTATAGCCGCGCAAAGTAATGAGGTTGCCAGCGATAGTGCCTGTGACCGTCGGACGCATCACATCATTGGCTCCAGATTCGGCCAGAGCGATCGTGGTGATGAGTTCGCCTGAGGCAATAGCAGGGAGATATTTCTTTTGTTGATCGGGCGAACCAAAATCGGTGATCGCTAATGCCACTACTCCTGTGCTCCACAATGGAACGGGAGCAACATATCGCCCCTGACCCATGAGGGCCAATGAAAGTTCGACGGCGCCCATGCCACTTCCACCGTGTTCTTCAGGGACGCACAGCGCGGGGATACCACTGGCCGATAACTGCTCCCACATTTGATGGTCGAAGCCGTCACCTTTTTCTGCAGCCTTGACACGTTCGACGGTGGCCTGACCTTCAAAAATTTGTAGTGCTAAATCTTTAATAACTTGTTGTTCTTCGGAAAGATCAAAGTTCATGCGCTTGCTCCGTTACTTGAGGAATCTCAACAATGGCAAAGGGGAGTTTCATATCGGGATCCGTTGATCGAATGTCAATCCGTACTCGCGCTCCGATAACGAGAGACTCAAGATCGGTGTCGGCGGAGTTCATCACCATGCGAATTTTGTCGCCGCCAGGTGCATCTACAGGATCAAGATCAACGAGCAAAATTGGTAATGGGTAATCGAAACTTGGAACTTGTGGGTAGTGAGCGACGACGAAACTATGAATCGATCCTGAAAGCGCCATCTCAACTTTGGTCCATGTCAGACTGTGGCACGACGGACACATCGGACCGGTGGGGAAGCGAACCTGTGAGCATTGACCGCAACCTTGGGCGTACAAAACCCCTTCATTTAGAGCGTCAAACCACCACTGATTATCGTGAGTTGTGGCTGGTCGTGGTCGCGCTGGCCGAGGTTTACTGATCGGGGCTTTGGCGGCAGGCTTGAAGCGGAAAATACGGAACAGCATGGAGCCAACCAACTGCTTGTCGGCGTCGTAATAGTTCTGTCGGGTGCCAACGAAATGACCCGTGCCGAGGCCCGTAGATTTTTCATTGCTGATTGAGTCAATAACCGTGCGCATAGTGAGTTGGTCACCGGGGCGCACATAACGTTCGTAAGTTTGTTCGCTATTAGTACCTAAAACACTAGTAAATCCACGTGAAAAGAGCAGCTGATTCATTTTCTCGTAGGGGCTTTCCCCAGTGAGTTTGGGTCCTTTGAAACTCATCATCACCCACGCCTGCAACATGGTTGGTGGGGCCACGATGCCACCGTGCACGCTTGCAAGAGCAAGTTCGGGATTGGTGTAAATCGGATTCTCGTCGCCGACAGTCTCAACAAGATGGCGAATCATCGCGGCGTTGACTTCGTCGGGAGCGATGACAGGTTCACCAATTTCGAGTCCTACAAACGTTTGTAACTGCGCGTAGAAGGATTCTTTTTCCTGGGGAGTGGTATCAACAATAATGTCAGCGGCGGTCGTACTCATCAGACTCTCCCTCATCCAACTTTACTCAATGAACGCCACGGCACGTCTTTGTCGTTTTGTGGTTCGCGAGGAAGACCAAGACCACGCTCGGCGATGATATTGCGTTGAATTTCATCCGTGCCGCCACCGATTCTGATGGCGAATTGACTGAGTAGGTGTTGACCCCACTGATTGTCCTCGGCAGCATCGTCGCCCCACAACATGATGTCCGCGCCGAGAATCTCTGATGCAACGTCTGCTGTGAGTCGCCAGTGGTTGGCGTAGGCCAATTTCAAAGTCAGGGCCTCAGGTCCGGGCATACGTTTTTGGCTCATCGCGGTACGCATTCGGAGACCCATGTACTTCAATGTTTCGGCTCGGGAATGGGCAAGAGCGAGACCTTGGCGAATGTGTGGGTGACTAGACAGACCTCGCCTCTGGGCTAGATCAATCAACTGATCAACAGACCAATTTCCACCTGAACCGATGTGATTGCGTTCGTTCATCAGAGTGGTTTGAGCACCCTTCCAACCAGCATTGATTTCGCCAATAATGTTGGCGTGAGGAATACGTACATCAGTAAAGAAAGTTTCGTTGAAGTGTTGCACCCCAGTGATCTGAGTAATCGGACGAACTTCAATTCCCGGTGATTTCATATCGAGAATGAAGTAAGTGATGCCCGCATGCTTCGGGAGATCCACATCTGTACGCGCTAACAAAATCGCGTATTCAGCGAATTGGGCAAAACTGTTCCACACTTTTTGTCCGTTAATGATCCAATCATCACCATCGCGCACCGCACGTGTTCCCAGTGAGGCGAGATCGCTTCCTGCTCCAGGCTCGCTGAATAACTGACACCACACTTCCTCACCCTTGAGAATCGGTGCCAAATGTTTTTGCTGTTGCTCGGGCGTGCCATGGGCTATAAGAGTGGGGCCGACCATGCCAATGGAGATAGCGAAGGCTCCTGTGGCGACATCAAAATGAGCCTGTTCCTCGGCAAAGATGGCAGCCTCAATGGCGCTCGCCCCCTTGCCTCCGTATTGCGACGGCCAGGTGATGCCAGACCAGCCGTGGTCATACAAAACACGCTGCCAATTCCTGCACTCTTGGATGTGATCGGCGAGGTTATGGGAGTGATCTGAGGTTCCACCACTGGGATCGCGGGGAGCGGCATGGGCTTCTAGCCAAGAGCGGGCCTCTTGGCGGTAAAGCGCTTCCTCTGGTGTGTCGCCGATGTGCATAAAAGGATGGGTCCCCGTGGTGTGATGTGGCGATTTTGTTCGCCAAAGGTTTCTGACAGTCTGTCAGAAACTAGGCGCTCAGCACCTAACCGCGCCAAGTTGCTGCCCCTGAATAAAATGCTAAATCGTCCCTGCTGTAGAGCATCGGCGTCGAACCGTCCATGTCAATCACGCTCGGCCAGTGATCACGGAGTGATTCCATGGAAATTTCGGGTCCGCCAGACCATCCAGGTACTCCAAGTGTGGAAATAAGAGCAACTCGACCCGCCCCAGTGGTGAAAATCTCTCCTGAGCAAGCAACATCTTCGTGGACCAACCAAGTTGCTGCGGGTGAGCACATTTGTGGGGCAAAGTTTGCCTCCATCCACTGCCGAGTGTCTTCGTTGGGGTTCAGAGCCGCCGAACGGGTGTAACCGATGGGCATCAAAATATTGACCTTGATCCCCACGGGAGCGCCCTCAAGGGCTAGCGAACGACCCAAACCGATGAGCCCCGCCTTGGCCATCGAATATGCCGGCATACCAAGCGAGCCGATTGCGGCGCTTGATGACGTCATCAAAAT
>JBAWVW010000005.1:0-54149 GCA_037147055.1 Actinomycetes bacterium | reverse complement strand
GCGCCACGCGGCCAGTCCGTTGAAGTTCAACAATCCCGTAACCACGAAGAAGTTCTTCGAAGTCATCAAGTTTGTCAGGACTTCCCTCCAAAGACACAGTTATGGCCTCAACGCCTACAGCCAAAATTTTGCCTTCAAAGATATTTGTCAGTTCAACGACTTGGCCACGATCCTCAGCACTCACCCGAATAGTGGCCATCATCAGTTCGCGTTCTACTGACCGACGAGGGTCAAGTTCGCTGATTTTAACGACATCAATTAATTTAAAAAGTTGCTTCACAATCTGTTCCAAAGGTGCGGAGTCGACGTCCACAACAATGGTGATTCGTGAAAGTGCTGGGTCTTCAGCAGGAGCAACCGCGAGACTGAAAATGTTGTATCCACGACGGGCAAACAATCCAGAAACACGCGCCAGAACACCTGCACGGTTTTGCACCAGCACTGACAAGATGTGGTGCGAGGGCTGATAATTCGAGTGAGTTGATGTGTTACTCATCGCAGGAATTCCCTTCGATCATCTTGGTTGGGGTGCAACAAAACATCATCATTGCCGTAGCCGGCGGGAACCATCGGGAAAACCTTTTCGCCAGCATCCACGCGGAACTCAATAACGACTGAGCGATCGTTGATGCTATTCGCCAAGGCAATCGCAGGCTCAACTTCTTCGGGACTTTCCACGCGGATGCCAACGCAACCCATGGCCTCTGCCCACTTCACGAAATCGGGAAGTTCTGGCGACAAATAAACTTCGCTGTAACGCTCTTCGTAGAACATCTCTTGCCATTGGCGAACCATGCCGAGGTAGGAGTTATTTAAGATCGCGACCTTGATCGGAATTCGTTCAACGCTGGCAGTCACAAGTTCTTGAGCGGTCATCTGAAAACAACCATCGCCATCAACGGCCCACACGGTGCGATCGGGACATCCGACCTTGGCACCGATGGCCGCGGGAATGGAAAATCCCATCGTTCCCAAACCACCGGAGTTGACCCATGTGTACGGCTCGTTGAAATGCCAATACTGCGATGACCACATTTGATGCTGGCCCACGCCTGAGCACAAGATGGTTCCTGCTGGAGCCAAATCGCGCAACTTCTCTAAACAGAATTGCGGCTTGAGGGCTTCACCTGGTTCGTTAGGCGGGTAATACAACGGGAACTGTTCCTGCCAACCACTGACGCGACTCTTCCAATGAGAGATGTCTGCTTGAGTGTCGCCACTTGCCAACATTTCTCGGATTGTCTTCACCAGTTCTTCAATGACCAAACGGCAATCACCGACAATGGGCACATCTGGCCGACGAACCTTGCCCTGTTCGGCCGGATCGATGTCAACGTGAATGATCTTGGCGTCAGGAGCGAAACTGCTGACCTTGCCTGTGATGCGGTCATCAAAACGCGCTCCAAGGTTGATCAACAAGTCACTCTTTTGCATGGCAGTAATAGCAGTCGCATTTCCGTGCATCCCTGGCATCCCCAAACAAAGTGGGTGATTGTCGGGGAAGGCGCCGCGGGCCATCAAAGTGGTCACGACTGGAGTTCCGATCAATTCGGCGAGTTCCATCAAGACCTCTGCGGCGCGGGCTTTGAGGATGCCGCCGCCGACATAAAGAACTGGCTGCTTGGCATCAAGAATCAGACGCGCTGCTTCTTTGATCATCCGTGGATGACCTTTAGTTGTCGGCTTGTAGCCAGGCAGGCTGGCTAACACCTCTTCATCGGTTGGCCAATGCCACGTCATCTTGTTTTGCAGAACATCTTTGGGAACGTCAATCAACACGGGACCAGGTCGACCAGTTGTGGCGATATGAAAAGCCTGACGCACGACCAATGGAATGTCATCGGCGCTCATGATCAATTCGTTGTGTTTGGTCACGCTGCGCGTTATGCCCACCGTGTCGCACTCTTGGAAAGCATCCGTACCAATGGCCGAAGTTGGCACCTGACCCGTGATGCAGATCATCGGGATTGAGTCCATAAAGGCGTCGCAGAGTGGCGTCACCATATTCGTGGCGGCTGGACCCGAGGTCACCAAAACAACACCCGGACGACCGGTGACATGGGCGAAACCTTCTGCCATGTGGCCAGCACCTTGTTCATGGCGCACCAAGATGTGGCGAATTGAACTATCCAAGAGCGGGTCGTAGGCGGGAAGAATGCATCCCCCAGGCAAACCAAAAATAGTGTCAACGTTCTCTAATTCGAGGGCTCGGATTAAGGCTTGGGCGCCAGTGAGTTGTTCAGTCATGTCGGTTCCTGTGTTCTTTAAGGTCGAGTCCCGAAAGCGAAATGGCCCCCCATCTGGGAGGCCGTACGACGCATTCGGGTAAGCGAATGCGTCAGATAGTTACTACTACGAGCGCGAACAAACCTGTCAGGACCGAGGTCTTGAAAGAAGGGTTAGCGTTCATTGCTCCCAAGTGTGCCAGCCAGGCCCTAGTAACGACAACCTGCCCCGAGGCAAAATTATGCGGGAAACGCCCCTTGAAGTCGAGCAGCTGTGAGAGTGTTCTCCAACAGACAGGCAATCGTCATCGGACCCGTACCACCTGGCATCGGGGTAATCGCCCCAGCCACGGCTTGGACCGCCTCGAAATCAACATCCCCAACGATTCCGGCCTCGGTCCGCGAGATGCCGACATCAATAACCGCTGCACCCGGCTTGATATGAGCCGCAGTGATCAAATGAGCCTGACCCACCGCTCCGATCACAATGTCAGCTTGGCGACAGACCTCAAGCAAGTCCGCCGTACGACTGTGGGCAATTGTCACGGTGGCATCCACGCCTTTGCGGGCCAGCAATAACGACAGCGGCAAGCCCACGAGCATTGAACGGCCAATTACCACAGCGCGTTTGCCACTCGTCGCTACCCCGTAGCGCTGCAACAACCGCATCACCCCGAGCGGTGTGCATCCCACTAGACCAGGCACTCCACGCACCAATCGCCCCATTGAGGCGAGGGTTAAGCCATCCACATCTTTGTCAGCGGGAATGAGCGCTAAAACAGCCTCTTCGTCATAACCCGCCGGTAACGGACTTTGCACCAAAATGCCGTGCACGCTGGGGTCTTGTGCCAGCCTGCGGACCACATTTTCAACCTCGGCCTGACCCACATCGGCGGCCAAAACCTCATTGCGACTGATCATCCCCGCCTTGGCGGCCTGCACATGTTTGTTGCGGACATAACGCTGACTGGGGGCATCATCACCCACCAAAACCGTCGCCAAACACACGGCCGGCGATCCTGCCGAGGAGATGATGTGCGCCAAATTGAGAACGATCTCGTCTCGTAGACGGTTGCCGTCCATCAGGATCGCTCCCCCATTCGTACGTGGGTCATCATCATCTCTTGATAGATCATTCACAGAAGTAATGCTACGACACACGATGACCGCGTAGCCTAAAGGAATGTCTACTCCTCCGTCACCCCTCGTACTTCCGGCCACTGGTCGCCTCGGTGTCCTGACCGTTGGCCTCGGTGCCGTGGCTTCGACGTTGATCGCTGGTGTCGAACTCACCAAGCGCGGCCTCGGTAAGCCCATTGGTTCGCTCACACAAATGGGCACGATCCGTCTCGGCAAGCGCACCGAAGACCGCTCACCTTTGATCAAAGATTTCGTACCCCTAGCCGCCCTTGAAGACATTGTCTGGGGCGCTTGGGATGTCTACCCCGATGATGCTTATGTCGCTGCCAGTCGTGCTGGTGTTCTTGAGAGTGGCAAGCACATTGAAGCTATCAGTGATGTGCTGCGCGACATCCGCCCCATGCAGGCTGCCTTTGAACGCAAGTATGCGCGCAACCTTGAGGGCGAACACATCAAGCCGATCAGCAGTAAGCGTGGCATGCTCAACGCAATTCGCGAAGACATCAACCGCTTCAAAGAAGAAAAGCAATGTGACCGACTCGTCATGATCTGGTGCGCCAGCACCGAAATTTTCATTGAGCCTGGTCCTGCACATATAAATCTTGAAGCATTTGAAAAGGCGATTGACGCTAACGACGAAATGGTCTCGCCATGTCAGTTGTACGCCTACGCCGCATTGCTTGAAGGCGTACCGTTCAACAACGGTGCCCCGAACTTGTCAGTGGATACTCCAGCCTTGCGTCAATTCTCAACCGATCAGAACATTCCGATTTCCGGCAAGGACTTCAAAACTGGTCAAACCTTAATGAAAACAGTTTTGGCGCCAATGCTCAAGGCCCGCATGCTCGGATTGTCTGGTTGGTACAGCACCAACATTCTCGGCAACCGTGACGGAGAAGTTCTTGATGCTCCAGAAAACTTTAAGACCAAAGAAGAATCGAAACTCGGCGTGCTCGAAGATATTTTGCAGCCCGCCAAGTACCCAGATCTCTACGGTGATGTTTTCCACAAAGTGTCAATCAACTATTACCCACCTCGCGGAGACGCCAAAGAGGGCTGGGACAATATCGACATCACTGGCTGGTTGGGTTACCCAATGCAGATCAAAGTCAACTTCTTGTGCCGTGACTCAATCTTGGCTGCACCTTTGGCACTTGACCTGATCTTGTTCAGCGATCTCGCACAGCGCGCAGGTATGGGCGGCATTCAAGAGTGGCTGAGTTTCTATTACAAGAGCCCACAGGTTGCACCTGGCTTGTACCCCGAGCACGACTTATTTATTCAGCTAACAAAGTTGAAGAACACCTTGCGTTGGATGATGGGTGAAGAAGTCATCACCCATCTCGGTCGCGAGTACTACGAAGAGTTGTGATTCTCCAGTGGCGCGTCGCCTCTGGAATCCAAAGTCTTGGGTCAGCCTGTCACCTAACGGGATAGGTCACACCAAGCCCAATCATCTCAGCGAGATGCTCCAAGTTGCTGTGAGCATCCGTCGCACACCAAAAAAGGCGTGGAAGATACTCAACGAAGGTGTCTGTGATGGATGCGCCCTCGGCGTGGCGGGATTTCACGATTGGACGTTGGATGGTATTCACCTGTGCACGACACGACTGAAATTACTTGAGGTGAATTGCGCGCCAGCGTTTGATCATTCGGTTCTGAGTGATGTCACATGGTTGCGCAACCGTACGAGCACCGAGTTGCGCGAGATGGGCCGCCTGGCGTACCCGATGCGTCGACGTCGCGGTGAAAAAGGTTTTACTCGTATTTCGTGGGATGAAGCCCTTGACGCTGTTGGCCTCGGCATTCGCGCTGCCGGCGGTGACCGCTCAGCGATTTATCTTACGAGTCGCGGATTGACCAACGAGGTCTATTACACCGCTGGCAAGGCGGCCCGCGCTATGGGCATCGCCAACATTGATTCTGCAGCCCGCACATGCCACGCACCATCCACAATTGGTCTCAAAGCCACCATCGGAGTGGCTGCTAGTACCTGCAGTTTGCAAGATGTCTTAGAGACCGACCTCATTATTTTGTGGGGTGCCAATGTTGCCAACAACCAACCCGTCTTCACCAAGTATTTATATGAAGCAAAGAAGAACGGGACCAAGGTCGTTGTTATTAACCCCTATCTCGAACCTGGTCTTGAGCGATATTGGGTTCCCTCCAAGGCTGAGTCATTTTTGTTCGGTACCAAATTGTGTGACCTTCATATTCCTGTGCGTCCTGAAGGTGACGTGGCTCTGGCAAATGCATTACTAAAAGTTCTGATTGATCAGGATGCCATTGATCATGCATTCATTACGGCGCACACATCAGGTTGGGACGAGTTAGTGACTCATCTGGCGACCCTGGACCTCACCCAGTTACTGATTGATGCCGGCATTGATCTCTCTACACTCTTCGCGCTAGCCGAAATGTACGCCACCTCGCGCCACGCCATTTTGATTTGGAGCATGGGCATCACTCAACATCGGCATGGCGTTGAAGGAGTGCAGGCGATCGTCAATGTCGCTCTAGCGCGCGGCAATGTGGGACGCGACGGCGCAGGATTGATGCCCATTCGCGGACACTCAGGTGTGCAAGGAGGAGCCGAGATGGGTGCTTACTCAACCGCATTTCCTGGTGGTGTCACCGTTACTGCCGAATCTGCTCGCGAATTATCAGAGCAGTGGGGTTTCAATGTCCCTGCGCAGTCGGGCCTGACTGCACCTGAAATGGTCTTGGCAGCCGAGCACGATGAACTTGATGTTTTATTCTTGGACGGCTCCAACTTTGTTGAGATAATGCCTGATCCCATTCGCGTTGAAGCTGCTTTGGCGCGCGTGCCCTTGCGCGTTCACCAAGACATTGTCTTGACCTCGCACATGTTTATTGATGGCGACGATGTGATCTTGTTACCAGCGGCCACGCGCTACGAGCAAGAGGGTGGTGGAACTAGCACGACCACTGAACGACGTATTGCTTTCAGCCCAGAAATTGTTTCTGCCCCAGGCGAAGCTCGTAGCGAGTGGCGGATCTTTTCTGATATCGCAATTCGCATGAATCCGTCACTGGCTCCACACTTTGGTTGGGCCGACAACCAAGCGCTGCGCGCTGAAATCGCCCGCATTGTTCCGATGTACACGGGCATTGAAAACCTCTCCAAAGTTCACGATGAAGTGCAATATGGGGGTCGACATTTATGTGCCAATGGAAACTTTCCTATGCCCGAGGGTCGGGCTCGCTTCACGGCACTCAACGTCGCTCCTCCACAACTGAGCGAAGGCGCATTTTTCTTGTCGACACGGCGCGGCAAACAGTTCAACTCAATGATTTTCAATGAAGTGGATCCCCTCACCGGAGCCACGCGCGATGCTGTTTATATTGATCATCGCGATGCTGCCGCCCTTGGCGTGAGCGAAGGTGACGCATTACGCCTGACGAGTTCGGTGGGCTCAATGCTTTCGACCGCCAAATTGGTGAACCTACCCTCGCGTTCACTGCAGGTACATTGGCCTGAGGGAAACGTGCTCATTGAGGCTGGGCTCAATCAAGATGCCAGCCGTATTCCTGATTACAACGCCATCGTCACTATTGAAAAGGTCTCATCATGAATAAGTCCAAAATGATTTTGTGGTCCGCAGTTGCCGATGCTGCGAGCATCGTGATCTTCGTCGCCATCGGGCGCAAGAATCATGACGAAGGTCAAGCTGCGTCAGGAATTCTTCATGTGGCGGCACCATTTTTGATCGCACTTCTCGTTGGTTGGCTGATCGCCCGCGCGTGGAAAGAACCGCTCAGCCAAAAGAGTGGAGCGTTCATTTGGCTGATAACGATTGTTCTTGGCATGTTGTTACGCAAAATTGTCTTTGATGATGGAACTGCAACAGCGTTCATCATCGTCGCCACCGTATTCCTAGGCACACTCCTCAACGGATGGCGCCTACTTGCACGAATGCGTCTCGCTCGCTCGAATTAGAGCAGGTTTGTAATAGCGCCCTTTTCGGCACCTTGTGCCAAGCGCGCATATTTACCCAACACGCCACTCGTGTAACGCGGTGGATTGGGTTGCCAACCTTGACGTCGCCTACTCATCTCGGCTTCATCGACCAACAGATCAAGGCTCAAGTTGGCTACGTCGACCTTGATCTTGTCACCATCGCGCACAAAGGCGATGGGTCCCCCATCAACGGCTTCAGGAGCCACATGACCTATACAGAATCCCCATGTGCCACCGCTGAAGCGACCATCGGTAATCAATGCGCAGTCATACCCCCGACCGGCGCCTTTCATAGCACCCGTAATCGCCAACATCTCACGCATACCAGGTCCACCCTTGGGTCCCTCATAGCGAATCACCAGGACCGTATTGGGTTGAATTTCCCCATTCATGATCGCCGTCATGGCACCATCTTCATCGTCAAAAACGCGAGCCGTTCCTTCAAACAAACGCTGTTCTTGTGATAGTCCAGCGACCTTGACGACGCTGCCCTTAGGAGCCAGCGAGCCGCGCAAAATTAACAAACCACCTTCGGCATTGATGGGTTGACTTAATGGATGCACAACGACACCATCTGGTTGAGGCGGATTGATCTCCGCCAGGTTTTCAGCCATTGTCTTGCCAGTGCAGGTCATCACGTCGCCGTGCAATAAACCAGCGTCCAACAAATGCTTCAGCACAACCGGCACACCACCCACGCGATCAAGATCGGTCATATGAAATTGTCCGCCTGGCTTCATGTCAGCAATATGCGGCACACGAGCGGCAATGCGATTGAAATCGTCAAGATCCAATTCAACTCTTGCTTCATGAGCAATAGCCAAAAGATGTAACACGGCATTCGTGCTGCCACCCAAGGCATTGGCTAAAGCAATGGCGTTTTCAAATGCTTTCTTCGTGAGAATATCGCTTGGGCGAATACCCAGACGCAACATGTTGACAACTGCTTCGCCAGCGCGTCGGGCATCATCTTCGCGACGCGGGTCAATGGCTGGAGCTGATGCGGAACCTGGCAAGGACAATCCAAGTGCCTCGCCAATCGACGACATTGTGTTAGCCGTGAACATTCCACCGCAGGCACCTTCACCGGGACATGCCTTACGTTCAATCTCACCCAACTCAGCCTCGGTGATCGTGCCAGCAGCGCACGCACCAATGGCTTCAAAAACTGAAGTGATGTCAATCGCTTTTCCATTGTGATAGCCAGGCATTGTTGAGCCGTTGTACACAAAGACCGCCGGCAAATTGAGTCGTGCGATCGCCATCATCATTCCCGGCATGCTCTTATCGCATCCCCCGGTGGCAAGGAGCCCATCAAGACGCTCACCATGCATCACGGTTTCAACGGAGTCGGCAATCACCTCACGGCTCACCAACGAGGCGCGCATTCCTTCGTGACCCATGGAAATTCCATCACTCACCGTAATCGTTCCGAATTCGAGAGCCACGCCCCCAGCAGAGCGCACGCCTTCTTTAGCCGCCGACGTCAAACGCCGAATTGACATATTGCAAGGCGTAATTTCGTTCCACGAGGACGCAATGCCTACTTGTGGTTTCTCCCAATCATCATCGGTCAGGCCAACCGCGCGGAGCATTGCGCGTGATGCCGCCTTCTGAATACCATCAGTGACGTCACGACTTCGGGGCTTCACATCAACGGGTGTGCCCGCTGCGGTTTGGTTGGTGTTCTCAGCCATGACAATACGGTAGCCGTCGTACCACTGCTACGACATGCTGATAACCAGTTCAGGTGGCGATCTTCTTACGTGGACCGCGCACGAAAACTGCCATAATCGGAATGATGTACAAAAAGTAGGTGAGGACTCGAATTCGCTCGGCGTCACTTGACCATCCGAAGAGCCCCTTCATAAAATCAAAGAGAGTTCCCTCCGACCACGGCCCAGATGTCACAGTCCACGCTGGATCAATAAGCCAACCGCTCTCGAAACCGAACAACTCGCGCGACTCATGAAATGCCTTGCCAACTAATCCAGCAGCGAAGAAAATCAACATCACGCCTGTGACCAAGAAAAATTTGCGCAAGTTCAGCCGATTGCCACCTTTATAGACGAGATAACCCAAAACTCCCGAGATAGCTAAACCGATCAGTCCACCGACGACAACTTTTGCCCCTGACGCACTACTCGTTTCAGCGCCCAATAAGAACAACGCTGTTTCTAAACCTTCACGGAAAACAGCTACGAAGGCAATGGCCGCTAGAGCTTTGGCCCCAGTTGCTTGATCAACTTGCGTACGCAATTGGGTTCCAAGATTGCGCGCATTTTCACGCATCCAAAAGATCATCCAGGTCAAAACACTTGCTGCGGAGACTGCAATGACCGCTTCAGTGGCTTGCTCCACCTTTCCGTTGAGGCCACCAACTGCCAAATGGATTGCGACGCCAAAGATCAGGCATAGTGCCAAGGCGGCAAAAGCGCCCTTCCACATCGATCGCAGATCCGATGAGCGACCACTCTTGACTAAATATCCCGCAAGGATGGCGAGCACTAAAGAGATCTCGAGACCCTCTCGCAAAGTAATTAAGAAACTTGCTCCCATGGGCCTCAATGTTAGGCACTCCTAACACTTTTTGCAAGGTGTGCCTAACAAAAAGATAACACTCCTGCTAGATGACTACTTTCGCCCAAAGCCGAAGAGCTGCTGAGCCACCTTGCGCATCTGAATTTCCTCGGCTCCCTCGGTGATTCGGTAGCGACGGTGGTGGCGGTAAATGTGCTCGAAAGGCATATGACGGCTGTAACCGACTCCGCCACAGGTTTGCATGGCACGGTCTGCAGCATCGCAGCAAAGTCGATTTGCGCGGTAGTTGCACATCGCCACCAAATGTGTGAACTCCATGAATCCCTCAACATCGGGGCGATCACTCTTATGCGACCCATCCATCAAGGAGGCTGTGTAACGAATCAGTTGGCGCAACATGGCGGCCTCAGTGTGCAACTCCACGAGCGGAAACTGAATGCCTTGATTGGTGGATAATTTTTTACCCCAAGTCACTCTTGAATTGGCGTAAGCCACAGCCTCATTGATGCAGTATTGCGCCGCCCCTAAGGAAGATGCCGCTTGACGAATACGATTCTCATGCACAAAGTGCTGGGCCAAATCCAAACCGTGTTCAAGACGTCCGAACACCGCCTCATGGGAAACCCGCACATCTTTCATACTCACTTCAGCGTGATCGGTCGGCATATTAAAAGTCCACCAAAAGAAATCCACATTGAAGCCCGGGTTATCAGTGGGCACAAGAAACGCCGAAATTCCTACTGGATTGCCCGCTTCTCCGGATGTTCGCGCAAAAATAATGTCGTGAGTGGCATGATGTAATCCACTATTCCAGCGCTTCATTCCATTGATCACCCATTCATCACCATCACGTACAGCAGTGGTCTCTAAGTAAGTGGCATCACTTCCGTGATTCGGCTCGGTAAGGCCAAAAGCCAAACGCTTCGTGCCATTTAAGAATCCTGGCATCCACTCTTGCTTTTGCTGTTCCGTGCCGAAGTCACGCATCATCAACACCGTAGGAAAGTTGCCCACGACTGAAGATTCATTTTGTAGATCATTGAATAAGCCAAGACCCTTGGTCGCCAAGTGCTCACGAATAATCGCCATCTCCAGATTGCTGGCACTCCGCCCACCAAATTCGGACGGAAGTGCTAGACGCAACCAACCGGCCACATCGGCGCGCCGACGCATCTCACGCAGCAGTTCTTCCCAATCGGCACGCGGGACACCGTCATTCTCAAAATCGGTACGGGCCCATTCGCGACGATGGTCGAAAAAACGTTCATTGTCGTCTTGGGCTTGTAACGGGCGAATTTCACGTTCAATAAAATCATCAAGATCTCGGAGCGTCTGTTGAATCTCTTCGGGAATAGCAAAGTCCATAGCCTGACCGTAATCGCCCCTTGGTTCGCCTCTGCACCCCGAGCGAGGTCAAGGTAATCTTTCTGACTGGGCGTCAGAAAAGCGCCGACCCAAAGGTCCTCAATAACCATGACTTCTACTCACATCCCTCTCCCTAGCGACGACAACGAGTTCCGAGAACTGGCGCGCACCTGGCTGCACAGCAACGTCATCGGTGACTTTGCAGCTCTACGCGGGCGAGGCGGACCCGGCGACGAAGACATTGGTTTTGATATTCGCATTGAATGGGAAAAAGTTCTTGGTCAGGCCGGCTGGATCGGTCTTGGCTGGCCCACCGAATATGGTGGTCGCGGTGCCACTGTGAATCAACAAATCATTTGGGCCGAAGAATACGTTCGCGCCGAGGCCCCAGCACGCACCAATCACATGGGTGAAAATCTTCTCGCTCCGACCATCATCGAGTACGGAACGCAAGAACAATGCAATCTCTTCCTGCCAGGAATTTTGCGAGGCGAAGAACGTTGGTGCCAGGGGTACAGCGAACCCAATGCCGGAAGTGATCTCGCCAATGTTCAAACTAAAGCTCACCTAGACGGCGAGGAGTGGATTATCAATGGGCAAAAAGTCTGGACTTCATTGGCTCATGTGAGCCACTGGTGTTTCATCGTGGCACGCACCGAACCTGGTTCACAGCGCCATGCCGGCCTCACATTTCTTCTCGTTCCGATGGATCAAGCTGGAGTCGAGGTACGACCGATCCTGCAACTCACCAAGGGCGGCGAATTCAACGAAACGTTTTTCACTGATGCTCGCACCCCAGCCGAGATGGTGGTCGGCACTCCCGGTAACGGTTGGGGTATTGCCATGGCGTTGCTCGGTTACGAGCGCGGCATCTCAACGCTGGCTCAACAAGTGGGATTTGAACGCGAACTTGAGTCGACTATTCAATTAGCCCGTGACTTCGCCAAGATTGGCGACCCAGTGACGCGCCAAAAGCTCATCAAGGCATACATCGGGTTGCGTTTGCTCAAACTCAACGCCCTAAGGAGCATGTCAGCAAAGGGGGTGCCAGGACCTGAGGCCAGTATTTCTAAACTTTTTTGGGGCACTTGGCATCGCGATCTTGGCGAGTTAATGATTGACATCATGGGGCCAACTGGCTTGATTGGCGAAGGATTCCCTTACGAATTGACCCTTGAACAGAAACTCTTCCTGTTCACACGCTCCGACACGATCTACGGTGGGTCTAACGAGATTCAACGCAATGTCTTAGGCGAGCGCGTGCTCGGCTTGCCGCGCTGATACAAAGGAAAACGACATGCCAGAGATCAGAACTCAGAACCCAACCTATGTCCCCGGACATGGCTTGCTCGCTGGAAAGGGCGTACTCATCACTGCCGCTGCAGGAAGTGGCATTGGTTCGTCAACTGCGCGCAAATGCATCGAAGAGGGAGCTCGAGTTGTGATCTCCGATAAACATGAACGTCGTCTTGCCGAAACTGCCGCCGAACTTGGCGTTTTGGGAATCGCCTGCGACGTCACCAACGAAGAGAGTGTGCAAAACCTCATCACCCAAGCAGCCATTGAACTTGGTGGCATCGATGTCTTAGTGAATAACGCTGGTCTCGGTGGGACTGCCGAATTGCATGAGATGACCGATGAACAATGGTCCGTCGTGCTTGATGTGACTTTGAATGGCACGATGCGTTGCACCCGAGCGGCGCTCAATCACATGTACCCCCGCGGGACCGGAGTCATCGTTAATAATGCCAGCGTCCTTGGTTGGAGGGCTCAAGAAGGCCAAGCCCACTACGCTGCGGCGAAGGCGGGCGTGATGGCTCTGACGCGCTGCGCAGCTATTGAAGCGGGACCCCGCGGCGTACGTATTAATGCCGTCTCACCAAGTATCGCCATGCACGCCAATCTGGCAAAAGTAACGAGTGATGAATTGCTCGTCGAACTTTCTCAGCGTGAAGCCTTCGGGCGCTTTGCTGAACCCTGGGAGATTGCCAATGTCATTGTTTTTCTCGCTAGCGATTATTCGAGTTACATGACTGGCGAAGTTCTTTCTGTCAGCAGTCAACATCCATGAGTATTGACCTAGAAAAACTTGATGGCATCGGCATCGTCACGATGAACCGACCTGAACGCAAAAATGCTTTCACTCGTTCGCAATACGAAGACCTCGCTTCGGCGCTTCGAGATATTGACACCGATGATTCTGTGCACATAGCCATACTCACGGGTGCCGGCGGAGCATTTAGTTCGGGGCAAGATCTCAAAGAAATGGCAGAGATGGCAACTGCTGTTGCCAGCGGCGCTCCTGCTTCCTCACAGCCAGGTGGCTTCACAGTGTTACTTGACGGACTGGAAACATTCTCTAAGCCTCTGATCGCAGCCGTTAACGGAGTAGCAGTTGGTATTGGTATGACGCTGCTGCCATTTTGTGACATTGTCTTGATTGATGAGACAGCGCGGATGCGTGTGCCTTTCAGCGAACTTGGTGTCCCGCCTGAGGCCGCCAGCAGCATCCTGTTTGCCGATCAAATCGGTTGGCAACGCGCCGCTGAAATTTTGTTCACCGCACGCTGGATTGAAGCGCCCGAGGCCGTTGACATTGGTCTCGCGTTGCGCACCGCACCTCAAGGAGAGGTCCTAGCCCACGCCGTTGAACTAGCCAAAACCATTGCCAGTAAGTCGGCATACTCCACGCGAGTTATCAAGCAACTCATGGTGGCCGGTCGCGGTGGGCGTATCAAGGAAGCCCGAGCACGCGAAGAAGCCCTGTTTGCTGAGCTATTCCGCTCTCGTGGGTTCAGCAGCTGAAGTCTCCGATAGCGTTCCATCTATGTCCGTAGACAAAAAACTCGACAACAAAGTGATCACTCCCGTGGCGCGGGAAGTCGATCAAGAACGCGCTGAACGAGCTATTCGCGAATTACTCGAGGCCATTGGTGAGGATCCATCCCGAGATGGCCTACTTGACACACCTGCACGCGTCGCGCGCATGTGGACTGAAGTCCTCTCAGGGACCAACAATGATCCCGATCATCACTTGTCGAAGACATTTGATATTGAACATGACGAGATGGTTCTCGTCCGCGATATCCCCTTTGACTCAATGTGTGAACATCACATGCTGCCTTTTACGGGAACTGCACATATCGCTTATCTCCCGGGTACGACGGGTTGCTTCACTGGCTTATCGAAACTCGCACGATTAGTTGAGGGTTACTCACGCCGCCTTCAAGTACAAGAGCGCCTCACATCGCAAATCGCTGACGCGATGCAGAACATGCTTGATCCAGTGGGTGTCCTCGTTGTTGTGGAAGCCGAACACACATGCATGTCATTGCGTGGCGTACGTAAACCTGGCACCAAAACCGTCACGACTGCGGCACGCGGTATTTACCGCACCGATGCCCAATCTCGTGCCGAAGTTATGGCCTTCATTCAGGGTCGCTAAACCTGCACTATGGGTTTTCCCCACCCCACCGCCGATGTGCCCGGCATATGGCCACATCTTGAAAGTGAAGTCGCTGCAGTCCATCTTCCCAATGATCTTTCTCGAGAACTTGGGCGGGCACTGATCGGCCAAGCCACAAAGAGCGTCGGACACATATGCGCAACCACTTGGATATTTTCAGCAGATGCTCAATACACAATTTTAGTACGTCATAAAACTTTGCAATGGTCCACGCCAGGTGGACATATTGAGATCGGCGAAACAAGCCGACAGGGTGGACTGCGTGAACTTGAAGAAGAAACAGGTCTCACTCAATACGATGTTCGCCCTGTCGTCGATGGTCCAGCATTCGTCCATGTCACTGATCTAGCAGGTAGCGCACCACACCGACATTGGAATATCGGCTGGTTGTATATCGCTGATATGCAGGCTCCGCTGACATCCACCGAAGGAGCTCGTTGGTATCACTGTGACGATCTCCCACAAGGGCCCATTGATCTAAAAAATTCTGTTGCCCTGCTGCAGCCCCTCGTTTTACAAGAAACTTCAGGAACGAACTAACCGTCCAGGACGCTGACCCGTGTCGGCACCCATGCGACGAGTCACCACGCCATTGACAATGGTCGCCACATAACCAGTGGCTGTCTGCAGCAAGCGCCTTCCACCGGCTGGGAGATCATCTTTGGCGTGGGGGAATCCCAAAGACAGTGTTTCCATATCGATGATGTTGATGTCAGCCTTCTTGCCCACTTCCAAAACGCCACGATCAGTAAAACCGACAACCGCTGCGGTGTCATGAGTCTGAACTTTGACCGCTTCTTCTATCGTCAACTTGGGCCCGCGGTTGCGGTCGCGAGTCCAATGAGTCAAAACATAGGTGGGGATTGAGGCATCGCAGATCATGCGCACATGTGCGCCACCATCAGACAATCCCGACACGGTCGCGGGGTGCTTGAGCATTTCGTAAATAGCGTCTTGGGTGCCGCCCACGTAGTTGAAGAATGGCAACATCAGAAATGAGCGACCCCCATCTTTATTCAACAAGTCATAGGCGAAACTCAGTGCATCAACACCTGCAGCAAGCGCCATATTGGAAACTAGTTTTTCTGGGCCAGGCTCATAGTCGGGTGAGTCACCCATGGCATACATTTTGTCGAGCATGCTTTGCATGAAAGTACCAATTCCGTCAAATTGCTTGCTTGCATCGGGCGCATCATCAGCCTCGCTCAGGATGCGGGCTTTGATTTCGGGTCGAGCAAGTTCACGGCGCAAATCGTCGCCAGAGAATTGCTCGGATAGGGCAATGAATGTGGGTCGCTTTTGGAAAAAGTGATAACCGTCCCAGCCGATCATCATCCCAAACGGACGAGCGGCAATCTGTGGGTGCATGCGACCGCCGTTGGCATTCACGCGATCCACAACTTCAAGCGCCTCGCGCCATGAATTAGCGTTCAACTCGTTCTGCAACATAGCAAAAGAGACGGGCAGTCCCGTGCGCTCGGCGAGATCCGCCATCCAGTCAACTTCGCTCAGGAAAACTGGACGATCAAATTCGAGACCTTGTGGAGCAACCTCAAAGAGCCCGCCTCCACCGGCGACAAGCCCGTCCGCCAAACCGTTCAATTCATCAAGAGCGGCAAATGTTCCTGGCACAGGTTCGCCATCACGCGCTTTGTGGTTCAAGGTTCGCGAAGTAGAAAATCCAACAGCGCCCGCTTGTCGGGCCTCACAAATGATTTTCGCCATCTGCTCAATGTCATGTGCCGTCGCAGGTTCATTGAGCGCACCGCGATCCCCCATCACATACGCACGCACAGGGGCATGGGGCACATAGGCCGCAATGTCCATCGAATAACTGCGTTTCTCCAAAATATCCAAGTATTCAGGGAAGGTTTCCCAACCCCAAGTAATACCTTCATGTAAGGCGGTTCCGGGAATGTCCTCCACACCTTCCATTAACTGCACCAACCACGCTTCTTTACCTGGGCGTACAGGGGCGAAACCGACACCACAATTACCCATCACCACAGTGGTGACTCCATGACCGCTAGTTGGCTCCAATAGATCGTCCCATGTGGCTTGACCATCGAAGTGAGTGTGAATATCCACGAAACCCGGCGTCACGATGAATCCATTGGCATCGAGAACTTCTTTAGCCTCGGCAACAATCTTTGTGGCTATCTGCACAATCCGGCCATCTTGAATTGCAATGTCAGCCACGAATTTCGGTGCCCCTGTGCCATCCACGACGGTGCCACCACGAATAATCAGATCAAACATGATTTTCCCCTTGAGTTCAATCCACTAAACCTAACGCATCATCAGATATTCCCCAAGGTCTGACTCACCGATCACTCCCCTTACAGTCATTGCCTCTATCCTGAAATCGTGACTGGCACCGCAATTGATCTCTCAAGTGTTGAAACTGTCTCCCAAGCCTTGGCGTATCACGGCTACTTAGCTGACCGCGGCCTAGCAACATCGGTATTTTTGGCTCTGACGCTCAAGCGCCCTCTCCTTCTCGAGGGTGAAGCCGGAGTCGGCAAGACTGAACTGGCCAAGGTTTTGGCAGCATGGACAGGAGGTGAGTTGATTCGCCTGCAGTGCTACGAAGGAATTGACGCCACGCAAGCAGTTTATGACTGGGACTATTCGCGACAGTTGCTTCATCTGCGCGCCGCCGAAGCCAGTGGTGAAGCCGCCGGTCTTGGTGCAGATGCTTTGGAGAATGAGTTGTACCAAGAGCGTTTCTTGTTGCGACGCGCCGTTCTGCGCGCTCTTGCCCCCGCCCCTGTGCCTCCAGTTTTATTGATTGACGAAATTGACCGCGCCGACGATGAATTTGAGGCATACCTCTTAGAAGTGTTATCTGATTTCCAGGTCACGATTCCCGAGTTGGGGACCTTCAAGGCTCCCACCCCACCCATCGTGGTGCTGACATCCAATCGCACGCGGGATGTTCATGATGCGCTCAAACGCCGTTGTCTGTACCACTGGATTGAGCATCCCAGTTTTGATCGTGAAGTTGCCATCGTCCGCTTACGAGTTCCCGATGTTGAGGTGACGCTTGCGCGCCAGGTCGCAGCGGCAACTGAGGCCATGCGCTCCATGCAGTTGTATAAGCCACCTGGGGTCGCAGAAACTATTGATTGGGCTACCGCATTAGGAAGTCTCGGCGTCTCAACTTTGGATGAGGACAGCGTGCGCTCAACCCTCGGTGCGGTTTTGAAATATCGCGAGGATCAAGAGCGAGTTGATGGCACAGGAATGACTGAACTGATCAAGATGGCCGTTCAAAGAGCCCTGAGCGCTTAAAGAACCGCGTTATGTCTCTCTCTGCTTCCGCTGAGGTGAAGTCGCCTGCCGAATTTATGGCAGTTGCCTTCAGTCGTCTACTACGCGGAGCAGGTATCACGACACCGATTGGCAATGTCCTGACCTTTGTTGAGGCCCTCAACCGAGTCGGTCTACAAAATCGCGATGATGTGTATTGGGCAGGGCGAGCGAGTTTGTTGCGCAAGCCAGAAGACATCGCTATGTACAACAAAGCCTTTGCTGTTTTCTGGGAGCAACGCACGAATAATGCAGTCCATGATGAACCTCAACATATTCATCTCACCATTGAACTTGATGAAGATGGCGATGCCGAAGATGATGGCTCATCAGACAGCGACGAAAACGAGGGCGAGACGATCACTCTGCGGTTTTCTGCTGTTGAGACTTTGCGCAAAAAAGACTTTGCAGAATATTCGGACGAAGAATTGCATCTAGCCCAGGACCTGATGAGCAAGTTGCGACTCGTTGGCTCACCCCGAAACTCATTTCGCATGGTCTCAAGTCGCCAAGGTGCACGACCAGATCTGCGACAGACGATTCGTTCGAGCCTGCGATCTGGCGGCGAACCTATACGTCGACACTGGCAGGAAAACGATGAAAGATTGCGTCGATTGGTGCTGATCCTTGACGTCAGCGGATCCATGGAACCCTACGCTCGCGCGCTTTTGCGATTCGTTCAAGCGGCAGTTGCTGGTCGACAAAAGGTCGAAGCCTTTGCTATCGGCACCCGCCTGACGCGCATCACTCGTGAACTCGGTTCACGTGACCCCGACAAAGCCTTACAGTTGGCGGCAACTCGGGTCGTTGATTGGAGCGGCGGAACCCGACTTGGAGAATGCCTGCGCCACTTCAATGATCAGTGGGGAGTACGCGGTATGGCGCGGGGCGCGATCGTGGTGATTCTCAGTGATGGTTGGGATCGCGGCGAGCCCGTCCTCTTAGCCGAGCAGATGAAACGACTGCAGCGTGTCAGTCACCGCACCATATGGGTCAACCCCTTAAAGATTTCACCTGGCTACGCTCCCCTTGCTCGGGGGATGGCGGCGGCGCTACCTTTTGTCGACAATTTTGTGGAAGGCCATTCCGTTGAGGCGATGGAAGAACTGACGCGGGTCATCGGAAAATGAGCCTCCGCAACTCCGACCTCGCTTTTCACAAGGCAGACTGAACCAACTATGCGCGAGATCCTTGATGACATTGACCGTTGGCGTCGCCAGGCAAAGAAAGTTGCCATTGCTCGTGTCGTCAACATTGAAGGCTCGGGTCCCCGCGATCCAGGAGCCGCGATGGCGGTCAACGAAGATGGCGAAGTTGCAGGTTCTGTGAGCGGCGGATGTGTCGAGGGAGCAGTGGTCAGCGAAGCACTTGCACTCATCACAGACAATGCACCCGGGCGAATGGTCTCATTCGGTTACAGCGACGATGAAGCTTTTGCCGTTGGCCTGACATGTGGCGGAATCATCCGTCTGTACATTGAACAGCTCGACTGGTGACATTGACTGATACCTCATGAGCGAATCCATCTACCAACTATTCCAAGCGCACATTCGAGCAGAGACACCAGTCGCTCTGGCAACAATTATTGAGGGTCCGGGCACAGGTGCCAAACTTCTTGTCGTTCGTCGTGGAACCAACGAAGATGTCACGGGCAGCCTCGGCCACCCAGAACTTGATCGGGTAGTGGCCCGCGACACCGCCGGTGAACTTGAAGCGGGACGTACTGGCGTGCGCCATTACGGGCCCGAAGGCCAAGCAACTCCGGAAGATTTGATTGACACTCCGACGGTCTCAGTGTTCATTGAAAGTTTCTCACCAGCGCCACAGATGTGGATCTTCGGAGCCGTCGATTTCACTGCCGCTCTTGGTCGTGTGGCCAAAGTTCTCGGCTACCGCGTGCTCGTGCTCGACGCGCGCGAAATCTTCGCCACAAAACGCCGCTTCCCGATGGCAGATGAAGTCATCGTCACTTGGCCAACTCCGATGTTTGAACGTAGCGGACACACCCTTGGCCCACGTGACGCTGTCTGCATTCTGACCCACGATCCGAAGTTTGATGTCCCAGCGATTCAAGGTGCCTTAGCAACATCGGTGGGCTATATCGGCGTCATGGGAAGTCGCAAAACACACGACAAGCGACTTGCGCGTTTAGCCGATATCGGAGTGAACGCACCTGAAGTTTTGCAGCGCATCATGTCGCCGATTGGTCTTGATCTTGGTGGGCGCACCCCCGAAGAGACAGCAATTGCAATCTGCGCCGAGATCATTTCTTTACGCACGGGTCATAGCGCTACAAGCCTGAAACATACTGACGGGTCAATCCACTCCTAAGAGTCGCCAAATAAACTCGTGAAACTTACACCGACCACAAATGATGGTCGGCGTGATTCATTGAATCGGGCCCGTCAATTGTTGCCACAACAATGTCTTCGAGTCGCATACCCCATTTGCCTGGCATGTAGATACCGGGCTCAATGCTGAATGCATGACCCGCTTCTAACGCTAGAGAGTTACCGCTGACGATGTACGGGTCTTCATGAGCGTCAAGTCCAATGCCATGACCTGTGCGGTGAATGAAATATTCACCAAATCCAGCGGCGGTAATCACTCGTCGTGCAACAGCATCAACTTCCTCACAAGGTGTACCGACCGTCGCAGCGCGCACTGCGGCAGCCTCAGCCTCAAACAGCACTGCGTAGGCCTCGGCCACTTCACTCGATGGCTCTCCGGTATACACACAACGAGTGATATCACTGCAATAGCCATTCATTGTTCCCCCAAAATCGCAGAGCACGATCTCATTGGGTTGAATGACGCGACTGCCAGGATGATGATGGGGACTGGCAGCGTTCTCCCCCGCAGCGACAATGGCGAAGTTCACGACGTCATGACCTTGCGCAATGATCCGCGCCGAGAGATCCGCAGATACCTGAGCTTCGGTGCGCCCGACTAAAGCAATGCGACCTGCTTGTAAATCGCCGGCAATTATGTCAACCGCGGAACCCGCTGAGCGCAGGGCTTCGATCTCTGCAGAGTCTTTGCGCATCCGCAGTGAACCAATCACGTCAACTGAACGGCGATACTGCGTGTGAGGCAACAATGGCATGAGATCAACTAGAAAGCGCGCCCACATTTGATCTCCGACGGCAACGACTCGCGATGATGGAGCGGCAGAGCGCACCAATTCGGCGGTGATTGCCACTGGGTCATCGGTTTCATTCCATGGAAGCAATGAAAAGACATTTGGCATCGGTTGTACGCGCGGTGCCTCAAGCCGTGGAATCACCATCACCGCATCGCCACTGGCTGGTAGAACCAACATTGTCAAACGCTCAAGAGGCATGGCGTTGTAACCAGTGAGGTACGGCATATCAAGACCAAGTGACAACAGCGCCACATCCACACCTTGGGCTCGCATGGCTTGACGCGCGCGTTCTAAGCGATCCGCAAAAATCTTTTCATCGTTACCCGACGAAGAAACAATTGAATGTCCACTCATGAAGCCCTCACCTTACCCATTGAGACTGAAACTGAGGCGGAGTCGGCAGCTTGCTTGGCATGGTAACTAGATCTTGTCAAGGGACTCGACTCAACGTGACCGATACCTAAAGCTTCACCAACTTCTTTCCAGCGCGCAAACTCATCGGGGTGTATCCACCGTGCAACGGGAATGTGGTGCGATGTGGGGCGCAAATACTGACCAATCGTCACGATATCGACACCGATACCCGCCAAGTCGGCAAGAGTGCCATCTACTTCTTGCGTGGTTTCACCCATACCCAAAACAAGACCAGACTTCACGATCAGACCCGCTGCTTTTGCTTGCGCAAGTACCCCTAGCGAGCGCGCATAACCCGCAGAAGGTCGCACAGCACGCTGCAGGCGCGCCACCGTTTCGATGTTGTGATTAAAGACATCTGGCCGCTCATCAAAAAGAATCTGCAACGATGACAGATCACCCTTGGCGTCCGAAACCAATGTTTCAATGCGAGTCTGCGGACAACGCTGACGAATAGCGCTGACACATTGGGCAACATGCGTAAAACCACCATCGCTGAGATCATCGCGGGCGACCATGGTCAGTACAGCGTGACTCAATCCCATGCGTTCAACGGCTGTCGCCACTCGTTCAGGTTCGTCGGCAGCGGGAGGTTCGGGTTTGCGTGTATCAATCAGGCAAAATCCGCATGCTCGAGTGCAACGCTCACCAAGCACCATGAAAGTTGCTGTGCCATCCTTCCAACATTCAGAAAGGTTGGGACACCCTGCCTCTTCACAGACCGTCACGAGTTGTAAATCTTTGAGGGTCCGCTTGATCTGCAAAACCTCCGGACCTATCTGAACTTTGGGACGCAGCCATTCGGGCTTGCGATCAGTGACATCTAATCCACCATCCACACCCGCATCAGAAAGACGGCCAAGCATGCGTACAGGCTCACCTGGTCCCTCACCACGTGAGAAACGAGAGAGGTCTTCGGGGCGGTGCAGCCACGCCACATCTTGTCGCTCAGATATTCCGTGGCCCCACTGTTGAGTCGCCAATCTGGCAATCACATTGACAAGATCCTCCATGGAAACATTGAAGCCTTCTTCGCGCAATGATGTCACGGGATATTCCGCTACGCCACAGGGCACAATATGTGTGCGCATATACGTCATGTCGGGATCAACATTGATCGCAAAACCATGCATTGTGCGACCATGGGCTAAGCGAACTCCAATCGCGCTGATCTTACGGCAGCGATCAGTATCGGCATCAAGCCAAACACCGGCATATCCCTGAAGCCTCCCGACGTTTGGGACTCCGATCTCGCTCAAGGCATCAATCACCAGTTGTTCCACACCACATACGTGGGCGGATGCACCGAGGCGATTGTCGAGACTCAAAATCGGATAGCCGACTAACTGCCCAGGCCCGTGATACGTCACATCACCACCGCGCTTCACAGCGACAAAGTCAGCACCAACTTCTGCTGGTACACACTTCAGATTTTTGTCGAGTTCGGATCGCGGACCATAAGTGAAAACATGGGGATGTTCCATTAACAACAGGTGCTGTTCGTGACCGTGCTCAAACAGAGAATTTTGTAGTGCCAAGGCTTCGCTATAGGCGACTCTGCCAATCCAGCGAACGCGCAACATGATTTAAAACTCGCTCGACCAATCGCGTGTCTCTAGGATCTCTTTGATGCGACTCAAAAAGCCAGCCGCATAAGCACCATCAAATGCCCGATGGTCCCAACTCATCGCCAAGTTTCCAACGGGATGAATAGCGATACTTTCTCCACCGTCAGAATTGACCACGACTGGCTTACGCACGATTGCATCGGTCGATATAATTGCGACCTGTGGCTGATTGATGATCGCCATAGTGAGGACAGATCCTGCCGAGCCGTTATTCGAGATGGTAAAGGTTCCACCCTGAATTTCATCAGGGGTAATTTTGCGAGTTTTAGTGCGCACGGCCAAGTCGCTGATCTCGCGAGCGATAGCCCGAAGTCGCTTGCCTTCTGCGCTACGGACAACTGGGACCAAAAGTCCTTGACCATTGACATCCACGGCAATGCCGAGATCGACATACCCGTGAACGATCAGATCGGTTCCTGAGATACTGGCATTCATATGTGGAAAGTCTGCGATGGCGTCAACCACGGCACGCGAAATGAACGGCAAATAGGTCAGGCTGAAACCTTCCGCCTCCTTGAATTCATCCTTCAGCCTGAGGCGAGTGATCCCAACATTGGAATAGTCCACTTCCACCATGCTTAAAGCATGTGGGCTCACTGACTGCGACATCAGCATGTGCGCTCCGGTGATTTGGCGAATCTTGGACATTGCTACCACTTCATCGCGCTGTCCAACTCGCACGACTGGTGGATTCACCGCCGCCTGACTAGCTAGTGGGGCACTCGTCGTCACAGTTGCGGTGATAGTCGGTTGACTTGTCGGCGTTGGAGAAGCAATCGCAATTTTGTCGATGTGATCGAGGACATCCTCACGGGTTATTCTTCCGCCAGGTCCAGTGCCAACGAGTTCATCAACGTTGAGATTGTGCTCGGCCACCAAGCGACGCACCACCGGTGACAACAGACGGTTGTCCTTTAAGGTCGCAAGCGCGTTGTCACGAACAGGAGCAGGAGCAACAGGAGCAGCTGGCGCGACTGGCGCAGCAACAACAGGCGAAACAGCAACAGGTGCTACTGGCGCAGCAACAACAGGCGCAACAACAGGCGCAGCAGCAACGGGAGCAACCGGCGCAGCGCCTGAAGCGACTCCGACAACACCAATCACCGCTCCAACCGGAACAGTCTCACCTTCTGGAACTCGTATCTCAGTCAGAACACCCGCGATCGGCGATGGAACCTCAGTGTCTACCTTGTCGGTTGAGACTTCAAACAAGGGTTCATCGGCGGCAACGGTGTCGCCAACTTTTTTGAACCAGCGCGTGATAGTTCCTTCAGTTACTGTTTCACCTAGTTGGGGAAGCGTTACCTCTGCCATGACAATCCTTTCTCTGCGACCTAAGACTCAGGCGTTCAAACTGCGACCGGTGAGAGATAACACAGTCTCACCGAAAAGTTCAGACAAACTTGGATGCGGCTGAATGAATTCGGCCACCTCAGCCACCGTGGCTTCCCAGTTCACCGCAAGATAACCGCCCGACAGTTGCTCGGTGACCCATGGACCAACCATGTGCACACCCAAAATCTGTCCAGCTGTTCCATCAGCGTTGCGCTTCGCCACAATTTTCACCAAACCATCAATCTCCCCCAAGATTTGGGCTCGACTATTACCGCGGAACTGATGCTTGGCGACAACGACATCCAAGCCAGTCGCCTTAGCGGCATCTTCACCTGGACCAGACCAGGCAACTTCGGGATGACAGTAAATTGCCCACGGAACGCGGTCATAAGCAATGGGCATCGGACCTTCACCCAACATATGCTTCACAGCTAAAATTGCTTCGGCATAGGCCACGTGGGCTAATTGCGGAGTGTTCACTAAGTCGCCAATGGCGTACACGCCTGGTTCAGATGTCTGGCACCACGGATCTACATCGACAAAGCCACGATCGCTGACCTTGACATTGGTGTTTTGCAAACCAAGTAAGTCGGCAAATGGACGGCGACCCACAGAGACCACGACGACATCAACTTCAAGTTGCTCTCCCTCGCCGAAACTGACAACAGTTCCACCACTTGGCGTGGGCGCATGACTTTTGACAGCCACGCCAGTGCGAATGTCAATGTTCTTCTTTTTAAACGACTTCACTACGACATTGGCGACATCAGTATCCAGACCTGGCAAGATCTTTGGTAAGCCTTCAAGAATTGTGACCGCCGAACCCAAGTCAGCAAAAGTCGAGGCAAATTCGCAACCAATCGCTCCACCGCCGATCACCGCTACTCGCGCCGGAATGTAATCAAGGTCGAGAACTTCATCGCTTGTCATAATCGGTCCACCACGATCAAAACCAGGAATCGTGCGCGGCACAGAGCCTGCTGACAAAATGATATGGGCCCCTTGAGCGACAGCAGTTGAGCCATCGGCCATCGTGATATTGACGGTACGGTCTGCTCCAAGCGAACCCGTACCATTAAAAACTGTAACTTTACGCGATTTGCATAATCCGCCAATGCCCTTCACTAAGCCATCAACAATTTTTTTCTTGCGCGCCTGAGTCGTGGCGAAGTTCACCACGGGAGCACTCGACTCAATCCCGAAATCAGCAGCGTGGGCCACATGGCGATATACCGAAGCAGTCTCAAGAAAAGCCTTGGCTGGAATACAGCCGCGATTCAAACAGGTACCACCGAGAGCGTCGCGCTCAACGAGAGCCACGTTCATTCCTGCCGATGATGCGTAGAGGGCTGCCCCGTAACCTCCGGGACCACCACCAATCACTACGAGGTCAAATTGCTCGGCCATCCAGGCCACCTCCAAAAACGAGCGCTATTGCGCGTTGCAATTCTCAACCGTAGCCGTCAGAGAGCCAAATCCCATGGGTTAATGACCAGTGTCATGACCAACTCGGGTCAGGGACCCCACTGGCGCTGCTCGCCGGCCCGTGTATATGCCACTGCTTGAACAGTTTTGACCAACGGAAACCGCAAAATGCAAAATATTGGGGTATTGCCCAGGGGAACAACGCTTGAAGCGTCACAAACTCCCGCCGCCACAGTTTTCGAAGGTTTAAGGACCTGACCATCGCCCAAAAGTCGCCAGTCCTCAATGACTGGTTCACCCGCCACGCCAAACATTTTGACGCTCACTGCCAGACCGTCTGTGGTCACCTTGATGCTGCTGACCGTGACCGTCATATCGCCGATTGTGGCGGAGGTCCCCATGTCTAACACCTCCGCCTCAGTGCGATCGGTAGCGACCTGGAAAAGTTTGAATCCACCCGCCAGAAGAATCACCAGCCCACAGCCGAGCGAGAGCAATAGTAACGTGCGCGTCTTCATGAAGAACTAAATCCTAGAGGATGAAGCGAATTGTTGGCATAACTAAGAGCAGAGTGGCTCCAATCACAATCGGGTTGATGTCTCCATGACGAAGTAAGAGGGTTAGCATTAAGCAGTTGTGTTCCAAAAAGTCAGCGAGTGACAACGCTGCTGAATGGCAACATCACAGTGTGAGTGCTCTCGTTTCGGGGACACCGAACATCGTCCATGGAGATCTATGACAAGTCGCAGCGTTGCAATCACAGGAGCAAGTGGCCTGATCGGAACTGCTCTGGCCACCCACTTAACGGCTCGCGGAGATCGGGTACTGAAGTTCACTCGAACCGGCCGTTCGTCCGACACAACAATCGCCTGGAATCCTGCGTCGGGCCAGATTGACGGCTCACGCCTCAGCGGCGTCGATGCTGTCGTCCACCTCGCTGGTGCTGGAATCGGTGACAAACGATGGACTGCCGAATACAAAAGAGAGATTCTTGAAAGTCGCACCAAAAGCACCGCTCTGCTAGCGCAGGCAATGGCCGACCTCAGCGATGGACCGAAAATCTTGTTATCGGGTTCGGCGATCGGCATTTATGGTGCATCAGAGACACTGACGTTTGATGAACAATCGCAAAATGGATCAACCTTCCTCGCCGACGTCTGTCAGCAATGGGAAGCTGCTACCGATCCCGCCTCAAAAGTCGGCGTTCGTGTGGCTCATTTGCGCACCGGCATTGTTCTCAGTCCTGCTGGTGGCGCACTCGCCAAATTATTGCCATTGTTCAAAATCGGCGCTGGCGGAAAAATGGGAACAGGCAAGCAATGGCAGAGTTGGATTTCCATTGATGACGAAATAGCCGCTATTGATTTCTTACTCGGCGCCAATGTCACAGGAGCTGTCAATCTCACCGCTCCACAACCAGTCACACAAAGCGAGTTCACCAAGGTACTGGCGAAGGTGCTACATCGTCCCTCGTTCATGCCGGTCCCTTCTTTTGGACCAAAACTTTTGCTCGGTGGTGAACTTGCTGATGCCTTACTTTTCACTGGACAAAAAGTTCTGCCGCGTATTTTGCAAGGTGCTGGGTACTCATTTATTCATTCAGATCTTGAGTCAGCCTTACGCTCACTACTTCAGCGTCCCGGTTGAACGATGACGGCGAATAATCATCAATGAACACGGCACTTCCAGCCACATGTGATGTGGTCGTGGTTGGTGCTGGCTTGGCTGGCCTCAGCGCCACCCGAGTGCTCCAAGAGAGCGGATTGAATGTTCATCTTCTCGAAGCATCCGATGACATCGGTGGTCGTGTACGCACTGATTACCTCGACGGCTTCACCCTAGATCGCGGCTTTCAAGTGATCTTGACGGCCTATCCCGAATTACAACGACAATTTGATGTGCCGTCATTGGATCTACGCGCATTTGAACCAGGAGCTTTGGTGTGGCTGAAGAAGAAAGGACATGTTGTCTCTGACCCCTTACGCCGTCCGCTCACCACTTTGTCGACGGCAATCGCCCCCATTGGGTCGGTGCTCGACAAATTGCGCATCGTGGCTTTGCGCTATCGCGTGCGCCGAGGTGACGCAGCACGTCTGTTGTCAGGTGAGGACATAACAACATCCGAGATGCTCCGCAACTCAGGCTTCTCATCGCGAATGATTCAGCGTTTCTTCACTCCCCTCGTTGGTGGAATCCAACTGGATCCACAACTCAGTGCATCACGGCGAATGTTTGACACCATTTTTCGCATGCTTTCGCAAGGTGACGCCGCTGTCCCCGCAGGTGGGATGGGCATGATTCCAAAACAATTAGCGGGACGTCTCGATCCAGCGACAATTCATCTCAATTCGCCTGTCGTCAAAGTGTCCGGTACCAGTGTGACCTTGAAAGACGGACAACACATTTCTTGTCGCTGTGTGATTGTCGCCGTTGAAGGTCCGTCGGCAAGTGTGTTGACTGGCATTGAACCCGTTATCTCACGCAGTGTGGGATGTGTTTATTTTTCTGCCGACATTGCTCCAACAGATAAAAATCTCATCATTCTTGATGGCACGGCGCGAGGACCAGTCCTCAACATCGCAGTCATGAGTAATGTTTCAGCTTCTTATGCCCCGCCCGGCAAACACCTCATCGCCGCTGCCATGCCAGGTCACTACAAAGGTGATCTCGAAGTACTGGCGCGCCCTCAACTTGAGGAAATGTTCGGCGCACAAGTACAACAATGGGAACATCTGCGCACATACCGAATTGAGCACGGTCAACCCGATCAATCGCCACCATTTTCACCACAGAAAAAACAGTCACTCGGAGATGGACTTTTTGTCTGCGGGGATCATCGCGATACTGCTTCAACTCAAGGCGCCTTGTACTCCGGGCGACGCTGTGCTGATACGGTGATCTCTTACCTTTCATCCAAGTAAAACTAAAGAAAACGGAAGTTACCTATGAAAGTTCAAGATCCAGCAAAAGTTGTCTCGGTCAGCGGATTTGTCCCCGCATCCCCCACAGAAATTTTCAACCTTTTAGCTGATCCGAATCAGCATTCTTTGATTGACGGTTCAGGCTCAGTACTCAAGGCCCGCTCCGATGCTCCCGAGCGGTTGTCCCTTGGCGCGAAGTTTGGTATGGATATGAAGATTGGTATGAAATACAAGATCACTAATGAAATTGTTGAATTCAACGAACCGAACCTGATTGCTTGGCGCCATTTCGGCGGCCACATCTGGCGTTACAAACTTGAAGCCGTCGAGGGTGGCACGCAGGTGACTGAGCAATTCGATTGGAACGGCTCGAAATCACCTTTGGTGCTACGCCTGAGAAAATCACCAACGACAAATAAAAAGTTTATGGTGGCAACGCTTGAGCGGATGGCTCAGCATTTTTCAAAGTAGTGATTGCTGATGAACGAGAACAACCACGAAATCATCGCTCATAACATTCGTGCTCGACGTACGAGCATGTTGCTTGATAAGACTCGTGGAGTACCTCGCGCACTGATTGAAGAATTATGCGAACTAGCGACGTGGGCACCAAATCACAAACGGACTTGGCCGTGGCGCTTTACTGTCGTTACTGGCGAAGCCCAGTTACGCTTTGGCAATACCGTCGCCGAAGCCATGCAGTCTTTCGGCGACGAACCTGCAAAAGTTGAAAAAGCCCGAACCAAATATGCGCGTACACCGGCATTGATTGTTATTGGCAGCATCGCTGGTGACAGCGAACTACAAACAGCGGAGAATCGTGATTCTGCAGCGGCGGGAGTACAAAATTTCATGTTGGCGGCTACTTCTCGTGGTTTAGCCACCTACTGGGGTTCTTGCCCGAAAGGTGCCAACGATCCAGTCGCCGAATTTTGCGGCTTTGAGAGCGATACCAAAGTGGTCTGCATCATGTATCTCGGATGGGCGACGACACAAGTTGAAACGCCACAGCGACCCGCAGCAAATATCACGTTCCTAGAAAAATAACTGCTCTACGGCTGATACAGGCCGAAGACACCACGCAGGGCATCACTGATCTCACCCAAAGTCGCACCAACGCGTAGCGCTTCTTTCATCGGATACAAAATATTGTCAGTCCCTTGAGCGGCCTGAACGAGTGCGTCCAAAGATGCTTGCAATTTGACTTGATCGCGTGCAGCTTTATACTCGCCGAGGCGGGCTTTCTGACCTCGTTCAAGTTCAGGGTTCACCGGGAATACTTCGGGCTCAGGATCATCGCTGACAGCGAACTTGTTGACACCGACGATGACACGCTCATCATTATCAATTGACTTGGCGTAATCGTATGCCGCATTTTCGATCTCGCTCATCTGATAGCCGGCTTCAATAGCCGCCACTGCCCCACCGAGTTCATCAATGTGAGCAATGTATTCAAGTGCCAGACGCTCAATCTCATCTGTCAAAGTTTCCACGAAATAACTGCCGGCCAATGGGTCGGGAGTATCGACAATGCCACTTTCATAACCAATGATTTGCTGAGTTCGCAATGCAATGCGGGCCGCCCGTTCGGTCGGCAAACTGAGGGCTTCGTCGTAGCCATTGGTGTGCAAACTCTGTGTTCCACCCATGACGGCAGCCATTGACTGCAGGGCGACGCGCACAATGTTGTTCTCTGGTTGCTGCGCAGTCAGGGTGCTTCCACCGGTCTGAGTATGAAAACGCAGTAACTTACTGGACTCTTTCTTGGCTTTGAAACGATCATTCATGATGTTGAACCAAATGCGGCGAGCGGCGCGGTATTTGGCTACTTCTTCAAAGAAATTATTGTGCGCGTTCCAAAAGAAAGACAACCGTGGAGCAAAATCATCCACGTCCAATCCGGCCTTAATGGCCGCCTCAACGTAAGCAATGCCGTTAGCTATCGTGAAAGCGATTTCTTGCACAGCCGTTGAACCCGCTTCACGAATGTGATATCCCGAAATCGAAATCGTGTTCCATTTCGGAACATGCTTGGCACAATATTCAAAAATGTCGGTGATGATGCGCATGCTCTGACGAGGTGGGTAGACGTACGTACCGCGGGCGATGTATTCCTTGAGCAAATCGTTTTGAATTGTGCCACTGATCGCCGTCGACGGGACACCTTGCTCCTCGGCGACTAATTCATACATCAAAAGCAAAACGGCACCCGTGGAGTTGATCGTCATTGATGTTGTGACCTTGTCCAAGGGAAGATCAGCAAGCAACAAACGCATATCAGCCATTGAGTCAATGGCTACTCCGACTTTGCCAACTTCACCTTCGGCTCGCGGGTGATCAGAGTCGTAACCCATTTGAGTCGGAAGGTCAAAGGCACATGACAAACCTGTTTGACCAGCTCCCAATAAAAACTTGAAGCGCTCGTTAGTGGACTCGGGGGTTCCAAATCCGGCGTACTGGCGCATGGTCCACAACTTGCCGCGGTACATCGTGGGGTACACGCCACGGGTGTAGGGCGGTTGACCGGGATCGCCTAAACGCTCCACTGAATCCCAGCCAGCCAAGTCGGCTGCCGAATACAGGGCTTTGATTTCAATGCCGGAATCGTTCGTGGGGTCTTCGCTCATCGCTTGCAAGCGTACGCCCTGAAGATGGCTTCAAGCCAGTTTGCCCCGTCTTCAAGGTGGAGATATGTTGAGCGAAAAGGTCTACTATGCACATGTGACCACCACCGAAAATGCACCCAACCTTGAATCAATTGCGATGGGCCAACCTGGCTATGTCTTGGCAATGCCCACCTTCGCCAATGTTGAAGAAGAGCGCACCTACCGTAAGTCAAGACTGGCGGGCGCTTTACGAATCTTTGGTCGATTGGGCTTTGGTGAAGGCGTGGCTGGACATATCACGGTCCGCGATCCCGAACTCACTGATCATTTTTGGGTGAACCCTTTTGGGCTGAGCTTTCGCCACATGCGCGTCAGCGATTTGTTGTTAGTCAACCATCATGGTGAAGTCGTCCACGGAACAATGCCCGTCAATCGTGCTGCCTTCGTGATTCACTCGGCGATACATAGTGCGCGTCCCGAAGTCATCGCCGCAGCGCATGCTCACTCAGTGCATGGCAAGGCCTTCAGTTCGCTCGGCATTCCGCTTGACCCCATCACTCAGGATGCCTGCATTTTCTACAACGATCACACCGTGATCGCTGAACAAGGTGGTGCCGTCGTTTTTGATGTTGAAGCCGGAAAAGAGATGGCAGAAAAATTCCCTACGGGCAAAGCCGCTATCCATCTCAACCATGGCTTATTCACAGTGGGCTCAAGCGTTGAAGAAGCAGCGTTCTGGTTCTTGTCCATGGATCGTTCATGCCAAGCCCAGCTGCTGGCGATGGCCGCTGGAACACCAAAACTGATCAAGCATGAATATGCGCAATACACGCGTGAACAAACTGGTCATTCACTGGCTGGATGGTTCCAATTTCAACCGTTGTGGCAGGAGATTTGCCGCACCGACCCCGAACTCTTCGACTGAACACCAACGCCGCTTCGACAGCTGACGAGTCGCACCTCGCAAGCTTTTTCAATACCGCCTCACCTGAGGCGCTTTTCGTATTGAGTGCTATCGCCCAATACATCGGGGCAGTCATCGCTATTGATCTCTTCGATCAAGTCAACCCCGCAACGGTGGCGTGGTTGCGAGTCATCGGTGCATCTCTTGCTTTGATATTGATCTCGGCACGGAGAATTTTTCACCCGCGTCATCGACAACGATGGACCCGCCAAGACCTTTTGGCAATGACCACTTTTGGTATTGCCACCGCGCTGATGAATACCTTTTTTTATCTTGCCATCGAACGTATCCCATTGGGCAAAGGTGTGGCCATTGAGTTCATCGGTCCTATTTCCGTTGCTGCCTTACGCACGCGTTCACGGCGCAACGCTTTGGCCTTATTGTGTGCAGCTGTTGGCGTGGCCGTGCTCTCAGGAGTTGAACTCAGCGGAGAACCACTCGGTTTACTCTTCATCTTTTTGGCGTCCGTGATGTGGGCTACATACATTGTGGTTGGTTCACGGGTTGCTCAACAAAATCGCGGCGTTTCTGGACTCGGTCTTGGATTAGCCATCGGCGCTTTGGTCGTGACGCCGATTGGATTACCTGGCAGTGGTCCGGTGTGGGCGGCTCCGCATTTACTCTTTCTCTGCTTCTTTGTTGGCGTGATGTCTAACGCCATCGGCTACGGCATTGACCAATCCGTGCTCCGCCGTATACCCATACGACGCTTCAGCGTGTTACTTGCACTCTTGCCAGTCACCGCCACAGTTGTGGCCTTCATTGCGCTTGATCAAAGACCTAATGCCATCGATCTTTTCGGCATGGCATTGGTTTTAACGGGAGTTTTCATTCAAGAAAGAGAAAAGATCAATTCTTGATTTAGTGACCCATCCACGGCGCACAAAGACCATCAAGGTCGCGAACTTGAATCTGTTCTCGGTTCGCCCATGTCACTTGGTTCGTTGGGTCGGGCTTCAAGTTGAAAGTGCGAAACGACATCTCAGTCGTGTCAACTGCCAAAATGCGTCCGATTAAAGGCTCACCTAAATCAAGGAGCACCTTGATCGTCTCCAAAGCCTGAATCGAACCAATAATTCCCGGCAGAACACCAAGCACTCCTGCCTCAGCACACGACGGTGCCAGTTCGGCTGGAGGTGGCTCGGGAACCATATCGCGATAGGTCGGACCAGTCTTGGGATGGAAGACCGAGACCATACCTTCAAAGCGAAAGATCGACCCGTGTACAACTGGAATGCCCAACTTCACACTGGCATCATTGAGTAAATAGCGCGAGGGGAAATTGTCGGCTCCATCAACGATGACGTCATATCCAGAAATGATGTCCATAATGTTGTCGGCGCACAAACGTGTGTCATAGGCGATCACTTTGACATCAGGGTTTAATAACTGCAAGGTCTTCTTGGCTGATTCAACTTTGCGATCGCCAATTCTCTCCATGTTGTGCAGAATCTGACGTTGCAAGTTACTGGCATCAACTTCGTCCATATCAACGATGCCGATTGTTCCTACGCCCGCCGCTGCAAGATACATCGCGGAGGGTGAACCAAGTCCACCTGCACCCAACATCAACACTTTGCTACCCAACAATTTTGCTTGACCTTCGACACCCACCTCTGGCAACGTGAGGTGACGCTTATATCGATTCATCTGCTCTGGACTCAGCGACGCAGGAGATTTCCACTCTCGGCCCTCGTCCTTCCATTTGCCGTATCCCCCCGCCATGGACAAAACATTGGAGTATCCGAGTTGACCCAATGTCGCCGCGGCGAAAGCACTCCGCACTCCACCTGCGCAATACACAATGATTGGGGCACTCTTATCAGTAATGCGGCCTTCAATTTGGGCTTCAAGATGCCCACGAGGAATGTGCAGGGCGCCGATTAATGCCCCTTCGGCGTATTCATCGGGCTCACGAACATCCAAAATAGTCACTCCGCCAGCAGAGATCGCAGTGTCCGCAGTGGCTGTATCCACTTCAGTAGTGACAGATTTAGCGGCGGAAAGTAAGTCCCGAAAGGTGGCCATGTTAAAAGCCTACCTAGTTAGTCGGGAATTGCCACAAGGGCTGGCAGCAACTCGCTGATGTCCCCGAGCAAGAAGGCATCGGCGTAGTCATCCATCTCTGTGGGTTGACCATTGATGATCACCACTTTGGCGCCAGATGCCTTGCCGCGAGGGACAACGTTGGCCGCCGGCATGACATTGAGTGAACTACCGATCGCCAAAATCAAGTCAGCCTCTTCGGCCGCCTTCAATGCCGCCGCAATCACCTCGTCAACCAATGCTTCGCCAAACAAGATCACATCGCGTTTCATCAAACCGCCACACTTCAAACATTTTGGATCCGCTTCCCCCGCATCAACGCGCTTCAGAGTTTCTTCAACCGGACGTTGCTCACGACAACTAATACAGCGCGTGAACTGCCATGTCCCATGCACTTCGTGCACCAATTCGCGTGAGTTGCCCGCGCCAACATGGAGACCGTCAACGTTTTGGGTGACCAAACCGTGGAGTTGTCCACGCCGTTCTAATTCAACTAACGCATGATGACCAACATTTGGTTCAACGCTGCGCAGTCGGCGGTCGCTTGAGGCTTTCCAGCCCGCGATGCGAACTTCTTCGTCATTTAGATAGACCCGAATATTTGAAGCCTTTTCCGCCAGCGGATTCTTCGTCCACAAACCATTGGGCCCGCGAAAATCAGGAATACCTGAGGCTGTCGAGATTCCTGCTCCAGTGATTGCTGTGATGCGTTGTGCCTCAGCGATCCACTGGCGCACGAGTGCAAACTCAGGTGAATTGACATCATTGATCAACATTGGTTCCTCATCACTACTCACAAAATTATTCCACTCTTCACCGATCTAGAACGACTCACGCTCACATTTGTGTGCTCTCCCCCAATGAGAAAGGCACACCAGCGTTATGGCATCTAAGCATTCCACCGTCCTTGACCGAGTCACCGATGAACTCATCGTCATCCCATGGCGCGATCCCGTTGTCGAACGCGTCGGCTTTGACGCCTGTGGTGATTATGTGGAGCTCTTTTGGCTTGCCACACTGGGCCCAACAGCAACATGGCTCCTGCGCCGACTGGCAATCACCGTCGTCAACAATCCTGACGGCTTTGCCGTTGACCTAGCAGCGACTGCACAAGGACTTGGCCTCGGTTGGGAGTCTGGTCGGGCCAGTCCATTTGCTCGCGCCGTTCAGCGCCTCGTGATGTTTGGCCTCGCTCAACCTGTCGGCGATCGCTTAGCGATTCGTTCTGTTGTTCCACCACTAGCGATGAAACAACTCTCGCGACTGCCCGAGCATTTACAACGCGCGCACGCCCAGTGGACTGAATCGGATCCGACGGTGGCGATGACCGAGGGGTATTCAGGGGGTCACGCCCTACCCATTGAAAATCTCAGCGGGACTTCTTTGGCTTCGTGAAACCTGTCGCCAGATTGATCAACAAACGCGTCCCAAATCCGGTGGCACCACGGCTCAACCAACCATCATCAAAATCCGAATTCATTGGACCAGCGATGTCGAGATGCGCCCACGGCACATCTCCCGTGAACTCCGACAAAAACAACGCAGCCGTAATCGCGCCGCCGTATGGTCCGCCAATATTCTTCATATCAGCCACATTTGAGTCAAGGAAACGGCGATATTCGCGCACCAAAGGCAATTGCCAAACTGGTTCGCCCGACGTCTCCGAGGCTTGCTTGACCTGTTCAATAAAGGGCTGACTCGTACCTAAAACGCCGGCGATTTTGGGTCCAAGAGCTGCCATGCAAGCACCCGTCAAGGTGGCAATGTCAACGATCGCATCGGGCTTCAACTCGGTGGCCAACGACAATCCATCGGCAAGAACTAAGCGTCCTTCAGCGTCGGTGTTATGGATTTCTGATGTCTTGCCGTTACGAAATGTCAAGACATCGCCCATTGCCATGGCGCTTCCCGACGGACGGTTATCAGTGCACATCAAATACCCAGTCACAGCTGCACGACAGCGCAACGCTTTGAGCGCGCTCATCGCCGATAAAACTGATGCGGCGCCTGTCATGTCCATTTTCATCATTGCGTGCGAGGCATCACTTGGCTTCAAACTGATGCCGCCAGAGTCATACGTGATTCCCTTACCAACCATCACCAAATGACCTGTGGGATTAATCGGTTTATAGGTCAACTTCACGAGACGAGCTGGCTCTGTAGATCCTCGATTGACTCCGAGGAGACCCCCACAGCCCATGATTTCTAACTTGTCGTTATCAAAGACCTCGACATGGAGACCGCTCGCATGGGCCACTTCGACGGCCCGATCAGCAAGCATCCGCGCCGTCAAATATGCCGGCGGCATATTCGCCAAGTCACGAGCCAAAATTGCCGCATCCGAGGTGGTGCGACCGCGCTCAATACCTGATTCGGTACCTCGTGCGCGCTCACTTGAGCACGTCATCGTCAGCAACGAAGGACTTGACCCTTTCGCTGATTTCAAATCTGTATAGCGATAATTCGCTAATGCAAATCCCTCAACGACAGCTTGTGCAGCCGAACGCGCATCTAGGGTGACGGCGTCAACAAGATTTGTAGCAACATGGCTGCGGCGACTCGTGGCGCGGGCCAAAGCAGCGGCGGCTAGACGAAGATCACCTGAGGTGATCTTGCGCGGATCGCCGATTCCTACTGCAACAAGGGTCGCCCCTGCGGCGCCGAGGACAACGAGAGTTTGACCAATCTTTCCTTCAAAACCTTGAGCACTGAGAGCCGAGCGGTTCAGCCCCAACTGTCGGGGGATTGTTCCTGCGGACGCTACTGCAAGGCCGACGGCGTCTGCGGAACGAGGAATAGAGCGAGTTGATTCAATGCTAAGAGCCATGTCTCTATCATGACACGCCACGCACGGGGAGGCTCTCTCCTTCGTGCCATCGAGCCATCGTCCACAACAAGTCTGAGAGTCGGTTGAGATATGGCACGGCCTGCGACGGGGCGGGGGCAGCGACTATTGAATGCCGCTCAGCACGACGGACCACGGTGCGCGCCACATCAAGCCATGCCGCAACTTTGTTGCCACCTGGAACAACAAATTCGGTGGGCGGCTCAAAGCGCGTATCAAGTTCGTCAATTAAGTTTTCTAATCGGGTCACCATTGAAGCCTCAACGCTTGATGCTCCTGGCGTCAACTTCGCACGATTTTCGGGCAAGGTGGCCAACTCAGCCATCAACACCCAGAGATCGCGCATAATCGGTATCAGCAAAGCCTCAATCTCTGAACCCGCACCAGCCTCAGCACGAACGACACCC
This sequence comes from Actinomycetes bacterium, assembly GCA_037147055.1. Taxonomy (GTDB): domain Bacteria; phylum Actinomycetota; class Acidimicrobiia; order Acidimicrobiales; family Ilumatobacteraceae; genus Casp-actino8. The sequence goes on along the minus strand of JBAWVW010000005.1, from coordinate 16,382 downwards.
AAAATCGACTGCGCTTCATCAACGGTGCCGTAAGCACGGGGTAACGCACTATCTTTGGGAACGCGTCCGCCATAAAAAAGTCCGGTCGTGCCGTCATCTCCAACTTTTGTATATACGCGCTGTCTAGCCATACGTCAGACCTTACCCGTCCATACCGTGAAGCGCGAGGTTGCCTCGCCAACTGTCACATCATGAATGAGAGCCATCTGTATTCCAACCTCGTCTCATAATCCAGAAGCGGTAGATTAATGGTCAATGTCCCGCCAGCCTTACCTCGCCGCCGTCAATGAACGAGTGATCGTATTTGACGGAGCCTTTGGAACTTTTGTTCAAGGCCTCGATCTTGGTCCCGACGATTTTGGTGGCCCAAGTCTTGAAGGATGCAACGAATATCTCTGTCTGACGCGACCCGATGTGATCCAGCAGATGCACGGAGCATTCTTAGATGTTGGTGTTGATGTTCTTGAAACTGCGAGTTTCGGAAGTTTTTCCACCGTTCTCACTGAGTATCAGATCTCCGATCAGGCATATCTGCTCAACGTTGAGGCAGCACGTCTGGCACGAAATATCGCCAACGATTATGAGTCCTCTGGCAAGGCCCGCTACGTGGCTGGATCGATAGGACCTGGAACAAAACTCCCCAGCCTCGGGCACATCCGTTTCGCTGAATTGCGTGATGCCTATGAAGAGCAAGCCCGCGGACTGCTTGTCGGTGGCGTGGATTTATTCCTCATTGAAACCTGCATGGATCTCCTGCAAATCAAGGCGGCAATGATTGGCTGTCGACGCGCCATGCTCGCCGAGGGTCGCCCAGTGCCGATTCAAGTACAGGTCACGATGGAAACCACTGGACGGATGCTGGTGGGTTCTGAAATAGGAGCAGCCTTGACTGCCATCAGCGCCATGGGTCCTGATGTTTTTGGTATCAACTGCGCAACAGGTCCAGCCGAGATGCAAGAGCATTTGCGCTATCTCAGCGAAAACGCCTCAATGCCAATCAGCGTGTTACCCAATGCCGGACTTCCGAGCATTGTTGACGGTCGCACGCACTATGACCTCACTCCCGAAGAATTGGCCAAGTTTCATCATCATCATGTTCACGATCTCGGTGTCGGCATCGTCGGTGGATGCTGTGGCACCACGCCTGCTCACCTCAAAGCTGTCGTTGATGCCGTGAGCGGACTGGCGGCACCCAAGCGAACGCCAATTGATGAACCCAGTGTCTCCTCAATCTATTCATCAGTGCCAATCATCCAAGACAATTCGTTTTTGATTATCGGTGAGCGCACCAATACCAACGGCTCACGGGCTTTTCGCGACGCGATGATTGCTGGCGATTGGGATAGTTGCTCCAAAATCGCTACCGAACAGATTCGCGAAGGAGCCCACGTCCTTGATGTGTGCGTTGACTATGTGGCTCGCGACGGCGCAGTTGACATGGATGAGATTGCCAGTCGCTTTGCTACTCAAGCCAGCGTGCCTTTGGTCCTTGACTCCACTGAACCCGAAGTCATGGAAGCTGGCTTGATGCACATCGGCGGGCGAGCAATTCTCAACTCGGCCAACCTGGAAGATGGACAGGGACCCGGCAGCAGACTTGATCGCGTCTTTTCACTGGCACGCGAATACGGCAGTGCAGTGATCTGCCTTCTCATTGATGAAAAGGGTCAAGCGCGTGATGTGGAGTGGAAACTAGAAATCGCGCATCGTCTGCACCGCATCGCGGTGGATCACTACGGCTTGAAGGCCAGCGATCTGATCTTTGATGCTCTGACGTTCCCACTCTCAACGGGTGATGACGCACTGCGACTCGATGCCAAGTACACCATTGATGCGATCACCCGAATCAAAGCCGAAATCCCCGGTTGCTTCACAACTCTTGGAGTCTCCAATGTCAGTTTCGGACTCAAACCTTCATCACGCCACGCCTTAAATAGCGTCTTTCTCAATGAGTGCGTACGCGCTGGCTTAGATTCGGCCATTGTTCACGCAGGAAAGATTATGCCACTTGCGCGCATGCCCGAAGAGCACAAGCAAGTCTGCTTAGACCTCATCTACGATCGACGCACCGCCGACTATGACCCGCTCAAAAAATTGCTTGAAATATTTGCCGACGTCAATGATGTGGCCGCAGTTCGCGAGGATCGCAGTGACTGGACGGTCGAGCAGTTGCTCAAACAACGCATCATTGACGGTGACCGTGAGGGTCTCACTGCTGATCTTGATATCGCAATGGCTCAGGGGCTAGCACCATTGACGATTGTCAACGACATTCTTCTTGATGGCATGAAGGTAGTCGGCGAACTCTTTGGATCAGGACAAATGCAATTGCCGTTCGTCCTGCAATCGGCCGAGACCATGAAAACAGCAGTCTCCTACCTTGAACCGTATATGGAAAAGACGGGTGCCAGTTCTGCTAAAGGCATTTTGGTTTTGGCGACAGTCAAGGGCGATGTGCATGACATTGGCAAAAACCTTGTCGACATCATCTGTACTAATAATGGCTACGAAGTTCACAACCTCGGAATCAAGATTCCGATATCTGAAATGTTGCAGAAGGTCAAAGAGGTCAAAGCCGATGCTCTCGGAATGAGCGGACTGCTCGTGAAAAGTACCCTGATCATGCGCGACAACTTGATTCAACTGAATGAATCACAAATGTCAGAAGTGCCCGTGATTCTCGGTGGCGCTGCATTGACACGCTCTTTTGTGGAAAAAGATTTGCGTGACATCTATGAAGGTCGCGTGTTTTATGGTCGTGATGCCTTTGAAGGTTTGCACACCCTCGACAAATTGATGGCCATGAAAAAGTCCGGCATTGATGATCCTCTTCTTGGCCGCGTGCCAACCGGACGGGTGTTGCCAGCACGCACTGAGGCCAAGGAAAAAGTTGCTGTTGACCTTCCCCTGCGTTCTCCTGATGTCGCTAGTGATAGTGAAGTCTTCGCGCCACAATTCCTTGGCTCAAAAATTGTCAAGGGCATCGGCCTTGATGAAATTGCTCAATACGTCAATGAGACTGCCCTGTATCGCAATCAATGGCAATTCCGTCCAGAAATTGGTGAGACCGACGAGGACTTCAAGTCACGACTGCGCGCCACCTTTCGTCAAGAACTCGCTTCCGCCAAAGCCGCTGGTTTCCTGATTCCACAGGTCGTCTACGGCTATTACTGCGTCAATGCCCAAGGTGATGACCTCATCGTGTGGAGCGATGAGAGTCGTACTGTCGAATTAGCCCGCTTCACATACCCACGGCAAAGTACCGCTCCGTTCATGTGCATCGCTGACTTTTTCTGCACAGTTGAGCACGGCCTTGATTATGCAGCTTTCCATATCGTCACCATGGGCGAAGCCGTGAGCATTGAAGCCGCCCGCCTTTTCGCTGCCAATGAGTATCAGCAGTACATGATTATTCATGGTCTTGGAGTCGAGATGGCTGAGGCTTTGGCTGAACTGTGGCATAAGCGAATACGCCAGGAATGGGGCTTCGTCAGTGAGGACGGCCCATCTATCGGTGGCTTGTTCCGCCAGCAGTATCGCGGCGGTCGTTACTCATGGGGCTACCCCGCCTGTCCCGATCTCGAAGATAACGCAACCGTGGCTCGCTTACTTGAAGCTGGGCGTCTCGGCATTGAAGTCAGCGAAGAAACTGGCTGGCAATATCAACCAGAACAAACAACTTCGGCGATCATATGCCACCATCCACAATCGAAATATTTTGTCGCCCGCTAACCGCTCAGTCAGTAAGTCTGAAAGGCACCCAACATGTTGAAAATTCTGATTCGCGTTGCGATTTCTATTGCTGTTGTTGTCGGACTCGTTTACGGCGGAGTCTTGCTATACACGAAGGTCATCAATCCACCTGAAGGCAAGCTCAATGAAGACGACCTGTCGGCAATTGTGAGCGTCTCTTCGACAGCGCCGTCAACAGATACCGAATCATCAACAGCCCCTACTTCAACATTGACGCAAGATGCGGGAATCACTGGCACATGGTTGGCCACGAATGAATCCACAGTTGGCTACCGGGTAAAAGAAGTACTTGGAGGGGTTGACACCGAAGGCGTCGGACGCACAAATCAGGTCAACGGATCCCTCAGGATTCAAGAAACAACCCTACTGAGCACCGTTTTCGAAATTAATGTTGCCTCAATCAAGAGCGACAGTTCAAAAAGAGATTCTCAATTCTCTGGCAACATTATGGATACCGCAACATATCCAACTGCAACGTTCCGCCTCTTGACCCCAATAGAACTCGGCACCGTTCCGACAGATGGTCAAAACATCACTGCGACTGCCCGGGGAGAACTGACATTGCACGGAGTCACGCAACAGGTTTCCTTTGATGTCACCGCCAAGATTGCCAATGGAATCATTGGAGTTCTCGGTTCAATTGAAATCACCTTTGCGGATTATGGCATTGCTAATCCATCCAATCCATTTGTCAGTACTGGCGACACTGGACTTCTAGAATTCGTGCTGGCTTTCGAACGTTAAACCAACCCTCAGCGCTGCGGTTGACTCCGATCCCAAGCATCGGAGAGAACAGCGTAACGGCCCTTGAGTTCGACAAGTTCGGCATGCGAACCCAGTTCTACGAGTTCTCCGTGATCGATGACCCCGATCCGATCAGCACGACGAATGGTTGAGAGACGGTGCGCCACCACAATCACGGTCCGTCCAATCATCAAACTTTCAAGAGCATGCTCAACGACAGCCTCAGTGCCTGGATCAAGATTTGATGTGGCCTCATCGAGAACAAGAACCGCCGGGTTCACAAGGGCAGCACGCGCCAAAGCAATCAGTTGCCGTTCGCCCGCTGACAATCGAGATCCCCGCTCACGAACATCGGTGTCAAGTCCCTCTGGAAATTCAGTGAAGCGTTCCAATGCGCCAATGGAGACCAAGGCTTCTTCGACCTCGCCGTCACTGGCTGTTGATCGAGCAATACGGATATTTTCGCGAATTGATCCAGAGAAACAAAACCCTTCTTGGGGAACAACGACAATCCGGCGTCGAAGGTCCGAATTGGATGCTTGCCGTAAATCAACTCCTCCGTAGGAGACCGTTCCTCTGTGGCCATTGACCTCACTCGGGTCGTACAACCGAGCCATCAACTTAGCCAATGTAGATTTACCTGCGCCTGTCGGACCCACCAGCGCCAAGCGCTCACCATCAGCCACAGAAATAGTGACATCCTTCAACACTTCACGATCATTTCCGGCATAGGCGAAGGTCACATGATCAACTACCAGTGCTCCACGTGTTGACAATTCTGTGGGGTGCGCCACTTCATCGACATCGGGCACAGCGTCAATAATCACAAACAACTTGTGCAGAGCAGCCGTCGACGATTGCACCGTGTTGTACAACTGGCTCAATTGTTGTACGGGATCGAAGAGGTTGGCTAAAAGCAACACGAAGGCCGTGACTGTTCCAATCGTTGCTGTACCTTGATGAACCAAATAGCCACCGAAGCCGATGATCGCCCCCGTGGCAGCGATTCCAGCGAATTCGACGAGCCCGAAATACCAAGTACTAATTTTTACGCTGTACATGTGCGAGTCAAAAAGTGCACGATTGGATAGGCGGAAACGCTTGGAACGATTCGCCTGCTGCCCGTAGGCCTGAATCACGCGCACGCCTGTGATTCCTTCTTGCAACGTTGACAAGTTGTTTCCTACATTCTCGCGCACGTCGAGATAAGCATTATTGGAAATTCGTTGAAACTTGATAGAGGCCACGATCAATACCGGCAGGACCACCATTGCCACAATCAGCAACTGCCACGAAAGGATCGCTAACAAAACTGTGGCCAGAATCAAAAGCAAGAAAGCTGAAACAAACTGAAGTAACCCAAATTGAACGAGTTCACTCATTGACTCAATGTCAGCAGTCATTCGCGAAACTAAAACGCCAGCTTTTTCGCGATCAAAAAAAGCCATAGATTGCCTCTGGAGTTTGCCGAACACGATGATCCGAAGTTCGCGTAGGAAACCTTCACCGGCACGGTTGATGGCAATAAATTGCAAGCGGGCCGTGATGTACCCAATGATCACGACAAGTACATAAAGTGCCACGGTGCGATTCAGTGCCGACCCATTCTTGGCACGAATCCCATGGTCGATGCCGTAGCGGACTAAAGTCGGACCCGCCAATGTCACTAGCGTGCCCACGAGTACGAAACCCAGTGCCGACAGAAGTAAACGCCGTTGAGCACGAGCCATCACAAAGGCCCGGCGAAGAACCTTTAGCGTTTGTATGCGATCCAATCGATCCGCTTCACTGACCGCAGACATCCCCCACATCAGACATCCACCTCGGTATCACCGTCGTTTTCCTGCCAAGCGGCAAGAACGTTCTGATATCGCTCGTCGTTCAAAAGTAATTCTTCGTGAGTCCCTACAGCAACGACGCGACCTCCATCAAGCAAAACCACGGAATCGGCCAAAGCAATAGTTCCGGCGCGATGGGCGATCACAATTGTCGTTCGGCCCTTCATCACAGTGGCCATGGCTTGACGAATTTCATGCTCCTTTGAGGGATCCACGGCCGAGGTTGCATCGTCGAGCACCAAAATGCGCGGGTCCGAAACTATGGCCCGCGCAATAGCGATTCTTTGACGTTGCCCTCCAGATAAGGAGTATCCGCGCTCACCAAGAATGGTGGCGTATCCGTGAGGTAGTTCAAGAATGAAATCGTGCGCTCCGGCCAATTTGGCAGCGCGTTCAACAACTTCTGGACTGGCATCAGGTTGGGCAAAAGCGATGTTGTCAAAAACTGAATCGTGAAACAAAAACGTCTCTTCAAAGACAATGCCCACTGCGGTCCGTAAATCATTGAGAGACAATGCGCGGATATCAACTCCGTCAATTTTGATTGAACCTCGTTGGACATCGTGGAAACGTGTGAGCAAACGCACGATCGTGGATTTTCCCGAACCCGTGGCACCCACCAAGGCCACCGCGTTACCTGGAACAATACTTAAGTTAAAGCCATCGATAATGGGTGCGTTATCTCCATAACCGAAGATCACATCATTAAATTGCAATTGACCGACAGGTTGCGTCTGCGATCCACTAGGGAGCTCGAGCGCAACCACCGGATCAGTAATCAAACTTGGCGTATTCAACACTTCATTGACTCGCATGAGAGCGACTGAGGCCCGCTGCCCGAGTGCCACCGTCATCGCCAAGTTACGTAATGGCCAGATCAGCATGGTGATGTAGGCATTAAATTTTACCAAATCACCCACGGACATCTGACCATTAATCACCCGATGACCACCGATACCGAGAACCGCAATCAGGCCGAGCGAAGGCAAAAGATCTAAAGCTGGCAAGAAACGACTACGAATCTTGGCGGCGATCAAGGAAACGTTCCAAATGTCGTCAGCCTCCTGACGCAGTTTGTCAGCCTGAACTTTTTCAGCGCCAAACCCTTTGATCACGCGCACTCCAGCGACGCTTTCTTCAACGACAGTCGCTAATTGCGCTTGCTCTTGTTGCACTTCTAACACGACAGGGTGGATATTTCGCGAAAAACGACTAGCAAGAAGAGTGACAACCGGGAGCGGCGACAAGGCGACCAAAGCAAGAACAGGCTGCGAACTGATCAGTAGCACGACGATAGCGATGACCATTGCGAAGTTAGACAAAGTGATCGGGATCATCACCACAAAGGCTTGCAACTGCTGTAGATCGGAGGAAGCACGACTCATGATTTGCCCTGTTTGCATTCCGTCGTGATATCCCACGTGCAAATGCAACAGATGATCAAAAATTTTCTCCCGTAAACGAGTCTCAATCCAACGGCTTTCGCGAAAGGCGTACCAGCGACGCAGCGATGTGAAGATTCCGGCAATGACGCCAGCCCCAACAACTAGACCCGACCAGAACCACAGACTTTCGTGTCCTTCAATGCCGCGGTCAATGCCCATCTTGGTGAGTTGCGGCACCGATACTTTGCCCGCCGCCCAAAAAACACCCACCAAGACTCCGAGAATCAGGCCTTTCTTTTGCTCCAAAAGGGCCGTCCTGAGCAGTTTCCACCCCAGCGACGAATCACTGAGGGGTTCATTTACTTCGACTGCCACGGTGTCAAAACTAGTTCCTGCATCCGTCATTCTCCCCATTGCGAGCCTCATGAATCCCTGCCACACCCGTCAGGCATTCTTCATTCATGGATATCAACCAGCACATATCGGCGACCCCTACAGAAGCACCAACGCAGTTGCAGTTCAACGGAATGCAAAACCTGCGAACTGCTGTCAATCCGCGTTTTGTTTTGTCCGATGAAATATGTCGTAATGGATTGCGACATATCGCCGAAATCCGTCAACGGCTATCGGCCAGCGCTCAAGAGAGGGCCGCTTCATCAACCGGCGCTGGGTGATAAAGCTTTCACCGATTCCCAATAGTTCAATTCTGGGTCAAGTCCCAAAATTGCGAGGGAACTCGTTGTGACACCATTGTCAAAGTACTGCTGGATCTTGGCCCGACACTGAGCTGGTGAACCGTGAATCAAGATGTCATCAACGACTTCGTCGGGTATCGCTGCCAAAGCAGCCTTACGATCTCCCGCCTTCCATGCGTCCCACATACCTTGCAACTGTGGTCCACGACCTAACCAGCGATGGAACTCGGCGTACACCGGAACATTTAGATACGCAGCAATGGCGAAACGTCCAGCGGCGCGCACAACATCGGTGTTCTCACTCGGGCAAACGAAAATACGCGCCACGATCTCGCGTTCTTGCCCACCAGCTTCGCCGTTGACAACCTCTGCCACGCGTTTGACATCGGTCGGCGACAACCAGTTGATGATTGCACCATCGGATTCCCGCCCCGCTAAACGCAACATCCCTTCACGTAAGGCGGCAACCAAAATCTTCGGCTTGATCTCTGGTCGAACGCCCAACTTGAAACCATTCACTTCAAAGGTGTCATAGGACTTGGCTACCTTCTCACCAGACAGCGCGTCATTCAAAAAGCGCACGACATCGCGCACCTTTTTGTATGGCTCAACGAAGGGAACACCGTTCCATTTCTCGACAATGACATTGCTACTTGACCCAATTCCAATGGCGAAACGACCAGGAGCGGCATCTGCCATACTGGCGACACTCTGAGCAAAACAAGCTGGCGAGCGCGTATATGCAGGAACAATTGCGGTCCCCAATCGCAGTCGCGGTTCCCAAGCCGCCGCCATCGCCAAAGGTGTGAAAGCGTCGGCACCATCAGACTCGGCTGACCAAATGTCGGTGTAGCCCATATCTGCTAACTCATTGAGGCGCTCACGATGAGTATGTAAATGACCTGGGAGTGGAACCGTCATACCGGGACGGCGAGGTAACGAGGAAGGTGCAGATGTCATGACTTCATTGTTGCCGACGACAACCCCCATCAAAGACTTGGGCTATTTCTTCGCCTTACCAGCGGGACCGGGGCCAGGCATATCGCGCCAAAAGCGCACGATGCAACTTTGACTCGCCGTGGCCATCAGTGTCCCATCTTCGGCAAACATGTGCACGAGACCATGACCGAAACCGCGCCCAACCATATGAATCCGAATGTCAAGCAAGACCCATTCGGTCGGCACCAAGGTACCGATTCGTAAGGTGTTGTCCAAACTATTTCCACCACCGCGAATGCCCAGCGACTGTCCGACACCCATGGGCACAAAGTCCCCCAAGATTGCCAGAGTTGCGGCATCGATACCCTCAATCACTTCAGGTATCCGCGACCACAACAAAACTTGTCCGTCACCTGGAGTCCCATCAAGTTCTTCTATTTCTTCACGACCCTTGATGATCCGCTGATCCATACGACCACTGACCGTGCCCGACCAATCCAAAACATGGGGACGCTCTTTGCACTCATGCGGACGAGGAATATCAAGTGGCATTTTTTCCCACTGACCACTGGCCTCAAGATCACGATCACCCAAAGCGGCATTGACGGTCAATATCTCGCGATCGCCGACATGGCAGACCGCACGGGCTTGAGTGATCTGATGGCCATGGACTGCGAGAGTCACATCGATATCCATCACCTCACCAGGCTTGGCGTAGGACAAATACTGAGCGGTCGCCCACACTGCTCGCCGACCCGATGTGCCCTCCATGGCTGCAACGGCAGCGCCGAGACCACAGCCACCATAGAGAAAGCCTCCGCCTGTTGAGATACCAGTCACAACGGGGAGAACCCAACGATGGGGATTGTGTGTGGCTTGTAAACCTAAGAACTGTCGGCTGTCCATCGTCGTGAACTCTAGACGGCGACTAGCGTCTCAACCCATGGCTGTGACTTCTCACTCAAAATCAAATTCAAATTCCGCATCAACATGGCAAGGCGATGCCTGCTCGCTGGTGGATGCCTTTCGCTCGGGTGAGCGTTCCCCCGTTGAAGAACTGGACGCCACATATGCCGCCATCGCCTCAAGCGATCTCAACGCCTTTGGACATCTCGATCAAGAACGCGCCTATGTCGCGGCGCGTTCAGCAGATATCAACTTGCCCTTTGGTGGCGTTCCGATCGGCGTCAAGGAACTTGATCAGGTAGCGGGTTGGCCAGACACCGAAGCCTGTGTGGCCCTCAGTGACATCGTCGCCGATTTTTCATCGGTCATGGTTGAGCGTCTCGAAACTGCAGGGGTTGTTCTCATCGGTCAAACGACGGCCAGCGAATTCGGTGGCGTCAATGTCACGCGCACTGTGATGCATGGAGCAACTCATAATCCTTGGCAGCACGGCCGTACACCCGGTGGTTCATCGGGTGGTAGTGCCGCCGCAGTTGCAGGGGGCCTAGTCACCTTGGCTACTGCTGGCGATGGTGGTGGATCTATCCGAATTCCCGCAGGCTTTACTGGGCTTGTTGGGTTGAAGGCCACATACGGACGCATCCCGCGCGCTCCAAAAGTTCAATTGGGGAATATCACCACTGTCACTGGTTGCGTGTCTCGCAGCGTGCGCGATACGGCACGTTGGTTCGATGTCACGTCTGGTCATGACCCACGCGATCCACTCAGCCTGCCTTCGGTTGCGCCGTGGGAACCACATCTTGGGACTTTCGCCGATGCTCTGCGCGGACTTCGAGTCGCAGTTGTCCCCGACTGGGGTGGCGCAGTGGTCTCACCAAAAATGTGGGAAGTGCTGAGCGCTCACGCTGATCGTTTAATGAAAGAGCACCAATGGAAACGCCGTGACATTGACACAACAGTGCCGAGTATGGGTGCCGCATGGAGTATCAGTGGGATGCTCTCCATTCATGCCCAACTCGGTGATCGTTGGCCGGACTGCGCCGATGTTCTCACACCAGAAATTAGTTTTGGCTTAGCAAGCACGATGGAGCGTTATGGCCCCGAAGCCCGTGCCCGCATTGAGGCTCGGCGGACCGCTGTGAATGAACGTATGGCCGAGATATTTCACCTCACTCATGGAGTTGATCTCGTGATCACTGCATCTAACCCTGATGTGGCATTTGCGGCTGAGGGTCCCCTGCCATCAAAATTTGGAGGCGTTCACGGAGGGGCAGGGAACAACGGTCGCTTGACCTTCCCCGCCAATATTCACGGCAACCCCGCTATTTCCATTCCCTCGGGCTTCGTTGATGGCCTTCCTGTGGGCTTGCAAATCGTGTCACGCCATTTCACTGAACAACTCCTGCTCGATATCGCACTTGGCGTTGAACGCATTCAACCATGGCCACTAGTTGCTTAAAGAGTCTTATTTAACTCAAACGCTAAAGCCAAAATTTTTTTCTTATGTTCACGCCGCCGAAAGCGGCGAGAACGTAAGAAAAATTAAATAGATAAATAGATAAATAGTTAAAAAGCCCGCACAGGACGGACGTAGAACGTGAAGTCCTTGATGTCGTAGTACTGACCGCCGTCGTAGAAAATCTGGTACCACGCGAAGTAGTCGTCGAACTCAGAAGAACTCCAATAGAAGTCAGTAGAAAAACCACCAATTGCTGTCTGCTGGATATACATCTGATTCAGCTCATATTTTGACGGCAAAAACCAGTCAGACTGGCCACCCAACACCAAATCGTCCGCAAGATCGGCTGCAATACCTGGAGTCGTACAGCCAGCCACAATGTCGGTCGTGTTCTGTTCACCAGTCCATATCCCCGTTCCATCAGCACCCGAGATTAGCGAAGCGAAACAGCCCCAATCAGATTGCGGATCAGCAGTCGTCGCGTCACAGTTGTTTTGCCAGCCAGCGCACGCTGCCTCAAGGTATTGAGAACCCACGTCACGTGTCTCATCAACATAAAAGATTGTGCCACCTCCAGGACCCATATCCCCCACGGCACACGAGCCACCAGTCGCACAGGTCAAGGCAACAGTCGTCGTCGACGCAGGCGGAACAGTCGTTGTCGCTGACGGAACAGTCGTTGTCGCTGACGGAACAGTCGTTGTCGATGCTGACGGAACAGTCGTTGTCGCTGGTGCACACGGATCAGCCACTTGTGGAGCCAACACTAAACCGCCAAGCAAGACCAACGGGGCAACCACAACCGACATCCGCCTAGCAGATGCCTGCACCCAACGCGTCACAATCACACCGGCAACCAACAAGAACACGCCGGCAATCAACACAAACGTTGAGCCACCAGTCTCAGGCAAATCACATACACCAACAGCAAACATTAGAAACCTCTTTCGTTAGACAAGATACAGTATATATTTTCATCAAGCAAAAAAACGACGAAACTAATTCCGTGGGGTACATAGATTGTGAACACGACTCGCCCCTGATACGAATCAACCTCTCCTTCCCGCATGATCGCGTGCCGCAGCAGGGGTGAAGCCCAACAGGTCTGATGCGCGAAGATCAGTCATGACAAAAAATCACGACGCTGCACATGGGCCGCTGCAAGGAGTCAAGGTCCTTGATCTCTCGGTGATGATCTCTGGTCCGTTGGCCGCCATGATGCTGGCTGATCAGGGCGCAGACGTGATCAAGATTGAAAGCCCAGGCGTTGGTGATTTCATGCGTTACCTCGGTTCGTCAAAGGGTGGCATGACAGGAATCTTTATCAACAACAACCGCGGCAAACGCTCATTAGTCGTTGATCTCAAAAGCCCACAAGGAATTGATGTTCTCAAAAAGTTGGCGGCTACTGCCGATGTCGTGATTCAGAACTTTCGTCCAGGAGCGGTTGAACGTCTCGGTATCGGTTACGAGGACCTCAAAACCATCAACCCGAATCTCATTTATGTCAGCATCAGCGGCTACGGACCTGATGGCCCCGATAGCGGCCACCGAGTGTACGACAACGTGATTCAAGCAGCCTCTGGTTTAGCAAGTGTGCAAACCGATCCGCGCGACGGGGAACCTGCGTTATTTCGCACACTCTTATGCGACAAAGTCACATCGCTGACTGCTGCACAGGCAATTTCATCAGCGCTCTATGCCAGAGCGGCGGGTAACGCCCAAGGCCAACACATCGTGCTGGCAATGCTCGATGCCGCAGTGGCGTTTATGTGGCCAGATTCTGGCATGGACGCAGTGCTTCTTGATGATGACGCCAACCGCACTCCAACTATTGGTCAGAACTACGGCATCACTCGTCTACAAGATGGCTTCGCCGCTGTCGCCGTTGTCAGCGATAGTGAGTTCCGCGGTCTCTGCCATACCTTTGGGCGACCCGACCTTGCTGACGACGAACGTTTTGCCACAATGGCCGCGCGCACGATGAATGCCTCCGAACTTGTGCCTGTCATGACACAACTTTCGGCACAACAGCTCACCAAAGAGTTTGTGGCCCGAGCCCAATCCTTTGATGTGCCCGCAGCATCTGTGGTGACACTCCCCGAACTCCCCTCACAACCTCAGATCGTCAACAATCAAGTTTTTGTTGAACGCCAACATCCCACGGCTGGTCGCGTTCGTGAACCTCGACCAGCCGCGCGGTTTTCTGAGACTCCAGCCATGGTCGGAATTTTTGCCCCGACTCCTGGCGAACATAGTGATGAAATTGTTGCCGAAATAGGGCTAGATGCTGCCGCTTTGAGAGCCTCCGGCATCATTTTCTAAACGCTCGACCTATGTGCGAATCTGGCGATCACTGTCAGATCCGCGTCTTGCAAAGTGGCTCAACCAGCAAGCACCGCGCGGGCCACTAAATCAGTTCCAAAAGAAGTCAGAATCGCCAAGTACATCAATCCCGTGGCAGCCATCACTGCTGAATAGGAGCGCTCCTGTAAGGCCTTCAGAGTGACGACCCCTAATACCCCAGTCGTGATCGCGCATGCCCCCCAGAACCAGCCGAGTTGACCACTCCATCCATCATCGACCGAGCCGGTAAAGACGCTGAACATTCCAGTCGGAATCAACATCACGACGACTTCGAGCGGCCAAATATATAAAAACATGCGTACGATTTCGTTGACATGGCGGCGTGGCAAACCGGGCTGTACCAGATACCAATGCCCGAGCAACATCGCATCAGAAACAAAACCGAGAAATGCCGCACCGACAACTGTCCGCACTATCGCCACTGTGTCATTGCCACCATCACTGACGCCGCATGCGACTAAGGCGATCAGACCAACGGCCACTGGCCACAAGTCAATACTTGGTTGAAACTGCTTATTGCCGGAAGCTTCTTTGCGCCGCACAATACTTTGAGCCAAGCCAAAGCTCGCGGTTCCTGCAACGGCGATTGCACCAATGTTGCGTATCGTCTCGGCCATCGATGACGACCCCGAAGCAAAGCCGATAAATGCCGCACTGACAGCCATCACGACATAGATCGAGCGCAGTAGCCAGCCGTAACCAAGACCAACTTGACGATGTCGAGTGGTAAACCAGCAACCCAACATTCCGCCGACCGACCATTGTAAGAAAACGGTTGCGGCGTCAAGTTTGATCACATCTCTTACGATACGAGCAGCACTACGCCGTGCGACAATTCCAAAACTGTGACTTCCACCTAGGCTGTAAAGATGAAGTTCTTCCCAGTGGGTCGCATGACTCTGACGTTGCTCACCACTGGATTACTTCTTCAGGGTTGTTTCACTGGACCCCGACCCACGCTTGTCCCACCTGTGACAGTTCCCTCGGTGGAGGATCAATCAGCACAGAAGGTGATCGATATTTTGACCTCAGGGGCGACATCGACCTTCACCGTCAACTACCGAGTGCTCACCAAGTTCGGCAATCTTTCCAGCGACGCCACATTTGCTCATCACCCCGATTTCGGTCGCAGCATTTCTGTCGGAGACGTACGTTTCGTCTATGCCACAGACGGCACATCATTCACGTGCTCCACAACCACTGGAGAATGCAAACCCGGCATCGACGAGTCGCGCGTTTCTGACCGTCAACTTGTTTCAACAATTTTTCAGAGTTCTGCTATCGAGAGGATCTTGCAAGATACTCGGGTCGCTGTGGGTGCGGGTATCAGCACAACTTCGAGCGTCAATGATCAACCCACAACCTGCACAGGCTTACCAATAGTTGATAGCAACGCAACAACTCAGACTAAGACCTATTGTGCTTTCGACAATTTGGGAGTCCTCGCCAGTCTCGAGACCGCCGATTTATCAATATCCGCGATCTCCGTCACGCTCGTTGCAAACGCTGACCAATTCGCCGGCTGAGGCCGTCAAAAACGGTATTTTCACTCGCTGGGATCGCCGAAGGTACTTCGGCGCAAACTAGAACTTCCCATGATTTTTACTTCTACAAATCGCCCAGCCTCCGGCGCATGAATGACTGCTAGGCCTGCACCTAACCACATCATCACGTGACCCGGATAGCGCACCAAGTCCCCCGCCTGAGCGGACCATATCGTGCGAGGTTCGGAGTCTTTGATTTGACGGTACGAGTTGTGTTCAATGAAGAAGCCCGCTTCTCCCCATGCAAATGATGTCAGTCCAGAACAGTCCAAGGCCACGCCAGGTTTCATGGCGAATTTTTTATAGGGAACTCCGAGTTGCGAAAATGCCGCCAACAAAGCAATTTGGTGATCGGTGTCTGCCCTCGCCCATGCATCGCTTAAATCGTCGCGTGAAATCCAAAGTCGGCTGGCGACTAGGCCGGCTATCTCATCTCGCAGCGCTACATACTTCGCCGAGAGCACTGGCGGTCGATCAACACGAGTCACTCCATTATTGATTTCGTCAAGTGCCAGCAACGCTGTCAAGGACACTCGATCAAACTGCGGTGTGGTGCTTTTCTGTTGGGCAACAGACGGGGCCGCATGCGCCGCACCCGCACTCAAAGGGAGCAGGGTGGAAATAAGACTCAGGATGACAACCATGACGCGTCGCAGAAGTCGACCGGCGCTCGAACCGTCGGATCCCGATTCGTAGGAAAGTTGGTTGTTAGGAGTCAAAGGGGACCTCATCAGTGTTCAATCAGTGCTGCC